>JBFLZA010000012.1:0-31637 GCA_040756535.1 Cyanobacteriota bacterium | reverse complement strand
AAAAGCATGTCGAATTTTCGCGTACCGTTGAAGGCAACCTCAACAATGGGTATTCCCCCCACTCGTCCTTTAATGGGGATAGAGAAAAATTGGGGATTGATATCACCTTGCTGAGTTTTTTTTGGTGGAGGAGCCGCTTTTTCCTTTGCTTCTGCTAAAAAACGCTGGTATTGGGGCAGCTTTTGTGAGGCTATAGAATGCTGAGGACTAGCGGTGGGTACATTTTTTAACAAGGTAATAGCCTGTTGCCAATAGCCTGCCACTAATTTCCAATCTTCTCGGGATACGGCCGATTTACTGATAGTAATCGCGCCTGTAGCGGTGTCGATGGCGCGATCATAAGCGTCGGAGTTGGGAGAGGGCGATGGTGTCGGTGACGCTTTGGGTTTTGGTTTTGGTTTCTTAGAGGGCGGCGGAGTATTCAGTGCCTGGGCTGTCTGGGTTTTGGAAACTTGAGCGTTGGAAACTGGAGTTACGCTGGCTGATGGGCTAGGAGTACTTTCCGGAGTGTTGCTACTACAGGCAATACTGCCCAATGCCAAAATTCCAGATAAAACAAGCAGGTGAGCCGTTTGAGTAAAGGGTTTCCACATAAATATTTGTGCGAGGCAAGGAGAGTGATTAGATTTTCAAGTCTTATCTCTTTCTGTAGATAGATGTCAATCTCGACTTCTACCTAGATGTAAAGAGCATCCTTGGAAAAGCCTATCTTTATCAGGTAGCTCTAGAGCATCGCTTTAGCAGTTACCGACAGGTGAGAGGGTGGGTTGACTGACAAATTACAGGGCTACAGTTATAGAGTTCCCTAAAACCCTGCCTTTGTAACAAATTCAGATTCCCAATAAATTTCCCCTAAAAAGCTTCGTAGACGGGCATTTCAGGAGATTTATCAGTCCAGCGGGCTGAGAATGTGAGAACATCAATATCAACTAAAGATAGGGAGAGCATTTTTCCCATCTACCTTCTCTAGAGCGGCTGGAGTATCTAGATTATCTCCCCCTTACCTTATCCAATTTTTAGCAAGACAATAGGGCACGGCATTGCCGTGCCCCTACAAATCAAATAAATTGTCCTAAGATTCTATCTTGCGGGAAATGGTGCCGGAGTTGTTGTTGGTGTTGTTGTTGGGGATGGTGTCGGTGTCGGTGTTGTTGTTGGTGTTGGGGATGGTGTTGGTGTTGGTGCCGGTGTCGCTTGGTTAGAACGTTCCTGCTGATAGAATCCGACAACTTTTTGCACATAAGCAGCTTGTGGTTCGCTGGTGCAGCCTATGTAGTTGCCTGTCAGCCACCAACAAGCAACACGGCGCACAGACGCCGTCTCATCGTTATTAGTGGCATTGAACTGCTGATTGAGTTCGCGCCGCATAATGCAACTCACCGTCGTTCGTGCCGATTCTGGGCTGTTCTCAAATTCTTGGGGTGTTAGTTCCCGTTCAACACATTGTTTTGTCCAGCTAGGAATGATGCCCGGTGTGACTCCCCATTCGCTATAAAGCCCTGGTGCCGACTTTGGTGCTGCCATCCGCAGGGCATCCACCATCGCAATGATCTGGAGATCGGAGGGTTCTGCTTGAGCTGGTAATACTGCCCCCATTGCTACACCCAAAATTAGTCCGCGAAGCAGTAATCGCATGGTTCGTTTCCTCCTCATTGGTGAAATCCTCGGCGATGCTAAGTTGCAGTCGGACAAGTGGTGAAAGTTAAGGTTTAATACAGAATTTTTCGGATTGTTGCAGGTATTTTGGCTCAGTAAACCTACCTTAGGGGAGTTGTTAGATTCCAAATTGATACATTTTGGATTTACTGACGCCCAACTTGGCTAAAGGCGATCGCACCCTTTGTTCTGTCCTTATTGGGATATAACTAAGGTTAGAGCTTACCCCGATTGACGCAAAATCCAATCTTGTTCTATTTCCATCTTTGTTAAATCTGTTATCGTCGATGTTAGTTAACACCGATGTTTGAATTTTGACGCAAGAGCTTAGAGATTTTACCATTCCTCATCAACTCTTCTAACTACAAATCATGACTGACGTTTTTACTGTTGAAAAAATCTCTACCTTATCTGCTGAAATTGACAATCAACTCCGGGAACTGGGAGTGGAATCGACTTCAGGCGTAATTAAAAAAGAACCGGAAGAACGTGATTCATTGCCCGTTAAGCAAAGTCAAGCGATTGAAGGAATTACCAAAGAAAATTCAGAAAGCTTTTTGAAAAAATTCAGACTTGCAGCGAAAAGCGATCTATGTGAAGAGGGTGGATTGCTGAATTCCCAGTGGAAAAAGTGGGGTGACCTCAATAACCAAGATGTTATAGACAAGTTCGGCTTGGTATTAGTGGCGATGGGATTTTCTGGTGCTGGGTTGGAAATCCTCGTTGTTGCCGTTGCTGTAATTGTGATTCATATGGGAGTCAAGGCTTTTTGCGAGGATTATTCCGAGTAGCTGCAATCGTCTCTATTTGGGGATTTTAACCTTGTCCTTACCCACATCGTTGTAGGGGCGGGTTTAGCTAAAAGTTTGGTCACCCAAGAAAAATTAACAATCAAAACCCGCCCTTCCTATCGAGCGCCAGGGCGGATTTTGGACAAAGTTTGTCAATTATAACCAAAATTTTCGTGCGGATTTTGTATAAAATTTATCGGTTAATATCAAAAGGTTAGGGCGGGTTTTGTATAAAAGTTATCGGTTAATGTCAAAAGTTATTCGCTAAACCCGCCCCTACAGGTTGCCCCTACCGTTTCCGGAAACATAGGGAAACGGGATGAATTTATATCTGGGTACAGTCTCAGATATAAAATTGCATAACAATGGAATTAAATCTGCGCTTTCCGGAAGTTAATCAAGTGATTGTCAAATTTGATGATGTAGAGACTGACACGCTTGATTTTGCATCACCCATCAGTGAAGAAGACCAAAAAGACATCCAATGGTATTTGGAGGTCTATGCGACGCGATATACCACTGAGGTTGACGATGAACGGGCAAAAAAGATAGCGGATAAGTTGCCGCAATGGGGCGCAGATTTATTTAATGCCGTTTTCCACAGTCGTGCTGCCCAGCGGCTGTTTAATGATTTCCAGGATGAAGATGAGCCAGGACGCTTATTAACAATTAGTGCTAGTCATCCGGGGATTTTATCGCTTCCTTGGGAATTGTTGCGCGACCCGGAAGGCACGTTTTTAGTCCATGAAAATCCCCGAATCTCGATTCGTCGCCGTTTGGCAGGGGCGGGGGGTGGACGGAAATCGTTTAAAGTTCAAGTGAAAGACCGTTTGCGATTGCTGTTTGTGGTGAGTCGTCCGAGTGATGCGGGGTTTATTGACCCTCGTGGTGAGGCAATGGCGGTGTTGGATGCTGTTGCCCGAGAAGCAGCAGGACGGGTTGAGATGGAGTTTTTACGTCCGGCGACGTTGGATAATTTGGTGGCGCGGTTGGAAGACCGTCGCAAACCGCCTGTGGATATCGTGCATTTTGATGGGCATGGGGTTTTTGACGTGGATGGGCGGTGGCACGAACGGGCGAAATTCAGTGACCCGATGGCAGCAACGAAAGCGGGTAATGGGAACGGCGGCAATACAGGTTATCTGTTGTTTGAGGATAAAGAGGGCAAATTAGCGCCGATTAGTGCCGAAACTTTGGGGGATATGCTGAACCGCCAAAAAGTCGGGTTGATTGTGCTGTCTGCTTGTCAGTCGGCGGCGATGGGTGGGGAAGAAGCAATGGGTTGTGTGGCAGCAAGGTTGACCCATGCGGGAATTCCGGCAGTGTTGGCGATGACTCATTCGGTACTGGTGATAACTGCCCGTCAATTGTTTGCCAAGTTTTATCAGCGTCTGGTGTCGGGTGAAGGTATCGGAGAGGCTTTGGATAATGCGCGGCGGGATTTGTATCTGAACCGGGAACGGGGCGAAAGGCAACGGGGTGACAAACGAATCACGATGAAGTTGTATGACTGGTTTTTACCTGCGCTGTATCAAGCGGGTAAGGATACGCCGTTGTTGACGGATAAGGAACCTGAACCTGTTGAACCCGTGCGTTGGGGAAATTTGCCGGAGTTACAGGAAGCGGGTTTTTTTGGGCGCAGTCGGGAGTTGTGGCAGATTGAACGGTGGTTTGTGCAGGGGACGCGCCGGATTACCGTGTCGGGGTTTGGGGGACAGGGAAAGACCTATTTAGTACAGGAAGCAGGGCGGTGGTTGTACCGGACTGGGATGTTTGAGAAGGTGTGTTTTGTGGATTATGCCGCGTTTCAGGGGGTGGATGCGGTAGCGTTGGCAGTCAGTACTCTGGCGACGGTGTTGGATAAGAGTTTGTTGGATGTGTCGGTGGCGAGTCAGGCGTTGCGGGAGATGCCGACGCTGCTGATTTTGGATAATTTGGAAAGCTTGCAGCCTCAACCGTTGCGAGAGTTGTTGGATGTGGTGAAACAGTGGTCGGAGGTGGGGGAATGCCGCGTGTTGCTGACGACTCGGATGCTGGATTTTGCCCATCCTGATTATCCCAACGAGGGGAGTTTGAGACATCTTTCGTTGCCGTTGGTAGGGTTGGGACGAGAAGATGCGCTGGCGTATTTCCAGAGTTTGATGAAGTTGCCACCTGCACCCCAATTTGACCCGCCAGAGCGGAAAGTGTTGTTGGAATTGTTTAAGCTGGTGGATTTTCATCCCCTGTCGCTTGGGTTGTTGGCGAGGCAGTTGAAAGTCCGCCGTCCAGCAGAGTTGGGGCAACGATTGGAAGCGTTGATTGCTGAAACGCCAGATAATCCCTTGTTGGCTTCGTTGAATTTATCGCTCGAACGTTTGGACGATGAGGCGCGGCAGTGGTTGCCTCGGTTGGGGGTATTTCAGGGTGGGGCGCTGGAATCTAACTTGGTAATTATCACTGGATTTTCTAAGGAACAGTGGCAGAAGCTACATCCTGCCTTAGAAACAACAGGTTTGATTCAGCCTGAACACTTGTTCGGCTTTCGTGTGCCTTATCTCAAGTGTCACCCCGCTTTAGCTCCCGCCCTCTGGTCGCGTTTATCTTCTAAAGAGCGAACTGAACTGCTTGCCCGTTATCGGCAGCATTATTATCAAGTATCGGGCTACTTGTATCATCAAGATGTACAGCATCCCCAGGAAATCCGTGCCCTTGCTCAAAGGGAATTGCCTAATTTAATGTATGCGGTTCGTGAAGCGTTGGATGCGCGTGAAGAATGGGCAACGGAATTTGTTGACTATGTAAATAAGTTTCTCTATCATTTCGGGCTTGACCGTGATCGCAGGGCATTAAGTCAAGTGGCTGCAAAGGTTGGAAGAGAACTGGGTTCTCAGACATGGCTTCCAACCAAAATCAACTCGGGTGAGGAATTGTATAGGGCAGGTCAGTATCAGCAAGCAGCGCAAGTTTTTAATGAGATAGTAGCAGGATTGGGTGAGCAACCGAGCTATGAACGCTGTGTTGCTTTAGGCCGTCTGGGGCGGTGCTTGATGCGTCAAGGTCAAGCAGCACAAGCAGTGAAAGTCTACCATCGGGGATTAGCGGTAGCAAAGCAGTTGGAAGCGTCTGAAAGTGTGAAGCGGCAGATAGGAGTTTTGCAGTCTGAGTTGGCGGATGTACTTAGCGATATAGGTAATTATGGCGAGGCACGAATCGCTTACGAAGCCGCCTTGACCATTGCCCAAGAACAAAATGATGTTCGTCAGATAGCTGGAGTTGAAGTACAAATCGGCACACTCGCCCTGTTGCAAGGCAACATTCCAGAAGCAAAGCGACGCTACCATGAAGCAGTGACTAATTTCCAACAACTGAATGAACCAGCAATGGAAGCCGTGGCTTGGCATCAATTGGGTAGAGTGTATGAAGCACTCAGGCAGTGGGACGCAGCGGAACGTGCCTACCGAGAATCAGCACGGATTCAAGAAGCTCTGAGTAATCTAGCAGGTGCAGCACATACTTGGAATCAATTAGCCACATTCAACCAATTTGCTGGCAAAACTGAAGAAGCAGAAGCTTGGTATCGCAAAGCGCTCAATGTCCATAGGAAATTAGGGAACAAGAAAGACATAGCCATTACCCTCAACAACCTTGCTGCTTTGCTAAAAAACAAACTTAACTGCCTCAAAGAAGCGCAGCAATTAGCAGAAGAGGCATTAGCTATCAGCGTAACTTTAGACCCGGCTGCGACTCAGATATGGAAAACCTACATTATCTTGGCAGAGATTGCCGACAAGCAGCATGACCCTATCAAAGCCCAAGAATATCGCCGCCTGTCACGGGAGACGTTGGAAGGATCGGCAGGAGCGCAGTATCTGTTACAGCAACATGGACAGTTGATTGCAGGGGTAGTTGCCGCAGTGGATGACGTACAAGTGAGAAAACAGCTAGAACCTGTGCTAGAAGAAATAACAAAACGCAGTGGAGCTAATCTTGTAGCTGCCATTGATCTGATATTAGACGGTGAGCGAGATGAGAGTATGCTGTCTGAGCAGTTAGGTGGGGAAGATACTGCGATTATCAATGCTATCCTGCGTGGTATTGCTGACCCTGAGACGCTGAAGCCATTGTTGGAGGGACAGGAGGAATAACGGAATTTTGGGTAAGGGCGGGTTTTGTACAAAGATTATCGGTGAGAGTCAACAGTTGCCTGCTAAACCCGCCCCTACCGACCAACTGCTACAAATGCCTGTTACTGGAAATGGAACCTTGGTAAAAGAGATATGGGGAGAGCGATCGCTAAGTCCTCAACAAGAGTTCAGAACACGACAATTGCAGCTTGGAACTCGGAATTTGGAGTTCAGAACACGACAGTTGCAGCTTGGAACTCGAAACTTGGAGTTCAGAACTCGACACTTGCAGCTTGGAACTCGGAATTTGGAGTTCAGGACTCGAAAGGTTGTGGGTGTGAGCGATCGCTTCTTTGAATTTGCGATCGCCCTTGATACTCAACACACTATCTACCGCATTCCTAATTCAGCCGTCAAGCTTTGACGCTCAGCGCGTCCTGATTCAAAACTCGATTCAACTTCCCACTGCGATAGCCTTCTAAATCGAGGGTGACGTAGAGAAAACCGTAGTCTTGAAAGACGGATACCACTGTTGGTAAATCAGTCGTTAAGACAAACTCCTTGATTTGCTCTGGCGGCAACTCAATCCGGGCAGTATCGCCTTCGGAACGGACGCGGAGATTCTTCCAACCCAGACGACGCAGATAAATCTCAGCACGCCCTACTCGTTGTAACTTGGCGACGGTGATTTCTTCGCCGTAGGGGAAGCGGGAACTGAGGCAGGGTTGAGCGGGTTTATCCCACCAGGAAAGCCCTAAGTGTTTGGAGAGTTGGCGCACTTCCGCTTTGGTAACCCCCACTTCAGCTAAAGGCGATCGCACGCCTCTTTCTTTGGCTGCTTGAATTCCCGGTCGATAGTCTCTCAAATCATCCGCATTGACGCCATCTACTACATACGGATAACCCCGACTTAGGGCTAAGGGTTTGAGGGTGTCGTGCAGTTCGCTTTTGCAGAAGTAGCAACGGTTAACTGGGTTAGAGGTGTAATTGGGATTGTCCATCTCATGAGTTTCAACTACCTCATGAGGAATTCCAAGGGTTGCAGCTTGGATACGGGCATCTTCCAGTTCTTCTGGCAATAACGAAGGAGACTTAGCGGTGATAGCCAAAGCGCGATCGCCCAAAACATCATAGGCAATTTTAGCGATTAAGGTACTATCAATGCCCCCAGAATAGGCAATTAAAGACCGTTCCATCTCATAAAAAATTGTTTTTAATTGATCGAGTTTCTTCTCTAACATTTTTCCTTATTCGCTGATGCAATCCTCTGATTTAATGTGATAGATAAAACGTTTTCTTGCCTTTTCCTCCTTAATTGTTGCCTTCAAACTCTGACTTTATTCAGGAATTCGTGATTCATACCAAGTTGCATTCATACGTAGCATATTCATCTTCTCCGCGTCCGGAGTGTCTGGGCGTCCCCGCGTCTGTCTCAACTACTAGGTTTGAACGCAACTTCGTATCAGAGCCTCTTGATACCTATTGTGATAGAAGAGATTGCTCTTTGAGATAACTGTTAAAAGAGAGATTTTCCTACAAAGAGATAACCAGATACAGCCGCGATCGCAAAAATCGATACAGCAAAAATTGCTGTACCAAGGTTAGCTAGGTTCTGCCTGCGCTCTATCAGCCGTTACTTTACAGCAGGAGATACCGTCGTCCGGCTGACTTGAGCTAAACTCCAGTCCGGTCTTAAATTTTTAGCATGACGGAGATAGGGATGATAAATCTTCACCTGTGAAGTGGGTAGGTTAACGTGCAGTAAACACCGGATACAGCGCTCCAAACTCCCCTCTACGTGCATTTGCTGAACGTCAAGTAAAGCAACATTGTCCCAACGCGGTCGTTCTCGCGCGATCGCAGCAGGAAAAATGGCATCCAAATCTTGTGTGGTCGTGAAAATCGCGCTAATGATTTCCTCGGAGTCGAGCTGATTGTGTGCTTCTAGCTCATCTAACAGTTCTGTTACTGCTTCTCGGATAGCCTCTACCGTATTTTCTGAGGCAGTTGTTGCTCCACGAATTGCCCGAAATCGCCACTCCACTGATTACATCCTCCGAATTTTCACGTTAGACTTCCCCTCCTGAATCAGGAGAGGCTAGGGGAGTTAGATTTTGGATTTTACAACCCTATAAAATCTAAATCCCTCCTACGGTCGATACAACCACAAAGGTTGACCACTTGTAGACAGTTCAAATTCTAACCAATCTAGCCCAGATGAGAGTCCGGGTGCCATACCACTTTTGTTGCCAGGTAGTAAGCGGTTTAATAAGGGTTTGGATTCTTCAAAGGTGTAACACTTGGTTTTATCAGGGTCGAGACCCACTAGTTCTGCTGCCCAGCGACGGGCATCTTCTTCCGTTCCCAATCGGTCAACAATACCCAACTGTAGCGCTTGTTCGCCTGTAAAAATGCGACCGTCGGCAAAGCTTCTTACCGTGTCTACTGCTAGGTTCCGAGCTTCGGCAACGGTTTGGACGAACTGCTGATAGCTGGTATCGATCAATTCTTGGAGAATGTTCTTTTCTGGCTCCGTCAGTTCGCGATCGAAAGCCAAAATGTCTTTGTAGGGGCCGGACTTAATGACTTTGAAGGAAACGCCGATTTTATCCAACAAGCGTTCTATATTATTCCCTCGCAGAATGACACCGATACTACCCGTAATCGTACCGGGGTTGGTCACGATATGTTCGGCTCCCATCGCGATGTAAACCCCCCCAGAGGCTGAAATATTGCCAAAACTGGCAACAATTTTGACCTTCTCTCGCAAACGCTTGAGTGCGTAGTAGATTTCCTGAGAATCGCCAACGGTGCCGCCAGGACTGTCAATCCGCAACAGTAAGGCAGGAAACTTCTTCTCTTCCACCGTTTTCAGAGCGTCGAGTACCCGCTTGCGGGTTTTACTTGCGATCGCATCCGTAACTTCAATTCGAGCAATTTGTTTACGAGTGTTGGGCTTAAAAGGCCAGGGCATGAGTCGTTATGTCGTGCGTGAGTCAAACAGGCTGGTGTAACAATCCACAAACTGGATATGTATCTAGTTTGCACGATTCACGGCTATTTGGCTGGGTTTGGGAAGAAAGGTTGAAGGTTGAAGGTTGAAGATTGACCCCCATTACTCCTCATGCGCCTCAAGGTTAGGAGCGTTCCACAAGCGGCTCGCACCCTTTCTTTATATATGGAAACAACTCTTGCTCCCCAGCTCCCCAGTCTCCCGTTGGTCATGCTCACTACAGTCACGGATAAAGTTTGTTGCCTAGACTTAACACAATGAAATAGTCCACTACAATAAAATGTAAAGAATCATAAAGAAAATGATTTAACCTTTTTTTTCATTGTTGTTTAGCTCAGCACTATAGCTATCTCATGCAGATAAGAATCACCAATAACCCATCTCCTTTCGCCCCCTTGCTGCTCATCGCTCCCTTTTTCCTGTGGGGAACGGCAATGGTGGCGATGAAGGGCGTCATCCCAAACACAACCCCCTTGTTTATGGCAGGAGTGCGTCTAGTGCCGGCAGGAGTTTTAGTGTTGGTGGCGGCAATGGTAATGGGACGCCCTCAGCCAAAAAGCTGGTTGGCTTGGTTGTGGATTAGCTTGTTTGCTGTGGTGGATGGAGCTCTGTTTCAGGGATTTCTAGCTGAGGGATTGGTAAGAACTGGCGCAGGGTTGGGTTCGGTGATGATTGACTCTCAACCCCTAGCCGTAGCACTGCTGTCTGGTTTGCTGTTCGGTGAAATCATCGGACTGTGGGGCTGGTTGGGACTAGGTGTTGGAGTCCTGGGAATCAGTCTGATTGGCTTGCCGGATGAGTGGGTTTTCAGTCTATTTCAAGGAAATTCTCTACCGTTAGCATTCAGTTGGCAGCAGCTATTTCAAAGTGGAGAGTGGCTGATGCTGCTGGCATCATTATCAATGGCAGTCGGAACGGTATTGATTCGGTTTGTAACGCGATATGCTGACCCAATTATGGCCACCGGCTGGCATATGATTCTGGGCGGATTGCCTTTATTTGCCCTATCAGGTGTTTTGGAATCGGAACAGTGGGTCAATATTGGCTTCTCTGGCTGGTCGGCAATGGCTTATTCTACGATTTTTGGAAGTGCGATCGCTTACGGTCTGTTTTTCTATTTTGCTTCCAAAGGGAATCTCACTAGTTTGAGTGCTCTAACCTTCCTCACACCCGTCTTTGCACTGCTGTTCGGTAACGTGTTTTTGTCGGAAGTACTGAGTCCCCTACAGTGGATTGGTGTCAGCATGACCTTGGTCAGCATCTATTTCATCAATCAACGTGAGATAATAACGCAGAAGCTGCAATCTCTCATGCGTCAGCCTGCCACTAATCAAAATTAGCCTATGGTATTGGCAACTGAGAGTGAGAGCGATCGCGTCAAGCGAGAAAGCTTTGACTCAGAAGCTGGAATTGCCCAAAATTGCTCGCTCTATCTAATTTTCTAACCGCAGATGCACGCAGATAAACGCAGATAATGATTCAGTTTCATCTTGTGTTTATCTGTTTTTGTGATGCTTGTTCACTAAAAATCTCTCGCCCCTAAGTTTCAATACTCCTGAAGCCTGAAATCTCTCAAAGGTTGTGAATGACAATCACCCCAACGCCTAGCAATTGTCTAAGAGTTTTATTCGTCTCCAACCCAATTGGCCCTCTTGGTTCGGGATTGGGCGGTGGCGTTGAACTGACATTGCGTAATATCGCTACGGAAATGACTAGGCGGGGTCATGCTCTCACAATTGTCGCCACTCAAGGGTCTACAGCTTGGGGAATGCCGCTAGTAGAGATTGCCGGTAACCCACAAATCAGCGCTCAAACTCAAGAGCGAGATACCCCAATCATCATACCCCCATCTTCTGTATTGGCGAATATGTGGGACTATGCACGGCAGGTTCAGAGCGACTATGACCTGATTCTCAACTTTGCCTATGATTGGTTGCCGTTTTACCTGACACCCTTTTTCCGTATCCCCGTTGCCCACTTAGTCAGCATGGGTTCGCTAACGGAGGCGATGGATGAGATTATCGAACGGGTGATAACGCAGTTTCCCGGTACCATCGGCGTCCACTCTCTAGCACAGGCGACAACATTTTCCTTTGGCGATCGCACTCGCTGTGTCAAAAATGGTATTGATGTATCGCTGTATGACTTCTGTTCTCAACCAGCTGCTTGGGTTGGGTGGGTTGGTCGAATTGCACCAGAAAAAGGTCTAGAAGATGCTGTAGCTGCTTCACAGTTAACAGGCATTCCGATGAAAATCATGGGGTTCTTGCAAAATGAAAGCTATTGGCAGCAGATTCTGCGCGATTATCCCAACGCTCCGATAGAATATTTAGGGTTTCTACCAACCAACGAACTGCAAGAACGCTTACGCCAATGCAGAGCGCTGTTGATGACGCCCCGTTGGGTAGAAGCGTTTGGGAATGTGGCAATAGAAGCCCTGTCCTGTGGTGTACCAGTCATTGCCTACCGTCGCGGCGGACCGGCCGAAATTGTGGAGAATGGCAAAACTGGCTTTTTAGTGGAACCGGATTCTGTAGTGGGGTTAGTCGAGGCAGTGAAAAATTTGGATAAAATTGACCGCTATACCTGTCGCCAACAAATTGAATCTGAATATTCTAACCCAGCGATGGGCGATCGCATGGAGCAATGGTTCTTCGATATTTTGAGTCCGGCGAACAAACTTTAACTATTCAGGGGGGTTTGGGAAAGTCGAAGGTTAAAAATTGCTTTTACGACCCCATTCTTGCCCCAGCGCTTAGTGATCGAGAACACTTTTTAACAGAACCGATATCACAGCAATCCGTTAGGAAAGTAGGCAAGGGTTAGAAGACTGGTTTTACAATCGCTCTTCGTACAGAACAGCTTAATTCATGAATAAGCCATCAATTGATTTATTACTCGAAGAATTGAAAAACCCTGACGAGAACGTTCGTAAGCGAGCAACTACTGAACTCTGGCGAATCTGGTTTTATCAGAAAGGACAACATGGGATGGAGCTGCTTGAACGGAGCCAAATCCTGTATGAAATCGGAGATTTGAAGCAAGCTGAAGCGTTACTCACAAAACTGATTGAAGATCAACCAGATTTTGCGGAAGCTTGGAATCGTCGAGCTGTCCTATACTACCTCCTTGGAGAGTACAGAAAATCGATAGACGACTGTCTGCAAGTGCTTGAACTCAATCCCATTCACTTTGGCGCATTGCACGGTCTGGGTTTGTGCTACGCTGCTCTGGGAGATTATAGAGCCGCCATCCAAACGTTCCGAAAAGCTCTGAAAATTCAACCCTACGCTTTAGTCAATCAAAAATTGATTCTTGAATGTACAGCTCAGTTGAGCTAAAGGGTTAAAGGTTAGAAGGTTGAAGGTTGGTAGAGACGTTTGCGGCGAGAGCACCATGCTGGACTTCGTCTCGCTACGAAGAGCGCAAACCGGCGGAACGTCTGTACAAGGTGGGAAGGTTGGGAGATTAATAACTTGCTCGCCCTGCAACCTGCTAAACTTCTAACCGGCAACGCCTGTTTATCGCACATGAACCTTAACTTGCACTGCCAGCTACCGCCACCGCTAAAACCGGGTGATTTACTGCGAGTGATCACTCCAAGTGGAGCCTTACGAGAGTTTGAGGCTTTTCAAAAAGGCTTAGAAATTTGGCGGAGCAAAGGCTATAGAGTTGAACTGCAAACAAACTGGGATGCTAGAGAAGGTTATCTGGCTGGTAAAGATAGCGAACGACGCCGCCAGTTAGCAGATGCTTGGCAAGACCCTGAGTGCCGTGGCATTCTCTGTAGTCGAGGCGGTTATGGCAGCGCCCGAATTTTGGAAGATTGGACGTGGCAGTTGTCAGAAGCATTGAAGGTTGAACGTTCAAACTTACCCTTCGGCGAACAACCTTCAAACCCGAAGTGGCTAATTGGATTTTCTGATATCACCGGCTTGCTGTGGAGTCTTAGTCAAGTGGGTATCTCCGGTGTTCATGGCCCGGTGTTGACAACCTTAGCGGCTGAACCAGAGTGGTCGTTGAATCAATTGTTCGACTGTGTGGAAGGACGCCCTCTCGCCCCCCTCAAAGGCATTGGCTGGGGTGGTGGGGTGGTTAGTGGAATTCTACTTCCAGCCAATCTGACTGTCGCGACTCATCTGTTGGGAACACCTGTACAACCCCCCTTGGAAGGAGTCATTCTAGCTTTAGAAGATGTCACAGAAGCTCCTTACCGCATCGATCGCATGTTGACCCAGTGGCGCATGAGTGGTGCCTTTAAAGGAGTTCGAGGCATTGCCTTGGGGCGTTTTAGCCGCTGCGAGCCACCGAAGGATATTCCGAGTTGGACAGTAGAAGAAGTGCTGCGCGATCGCTTATTAGATCTCGGTATCCCTATTGTCAGCGACCTTCCCTTTGGTCATGAAGGGGCTAATGCCGCTCTTCCGGTAGGACAGCCAGTTGAGTTAGATGCTGATAAAGGTACTCTCAGTTGGGAAGGGAACAAGAGTTAAACGTTAGCAGCTTCAAAGGCAAGCAAGCTTCAACCCTTCCCACCTTCAACCTTCAACCTCCCAACCTTCAACCTTCAACCTCCCAACCTTCAACGCACTACTCCAATGAGTAATCTGAGTAATGATAAGCTAACAAATGCATTTAAAAATTAATTAGGTTAAAGATTTGATGACTGGCTCAATCGAGGTTCCCTACCTATTGCGGGCAGCTCGTGGTGAAGTATTAGACCGTCCGCCGGTGTGGATGATGCGGCAGGCGGGTCGCTATATGAAGGCTTATCGAGATTTACGGGATAAGTATCCGAGTTTCCGCGATCGCTCTGAAATTCCAGAAATTGCTATTGAAGTTTCCCTCCAACCCTGGAAGGCGTTTCAGCCGGATGGAGTGATTTTGTTTTCCGATATTCTGACGCCACTACCCGCCGTAGGCATTCCCTTTGACATTATTGAAAGTAAGGGACCCATTATTGACCCGCCGATTCGGACTCAAGAACAACTTGACAAATTGCACTCTATAGATTTAGAAAAGCTGTCGTTTGTTGGGGAAATTTTGCAGTCGCTGCGGCGAGAAGTGGGGAATCAATCTACCGTATTAGGCTTCGTCGGTGCGCCTTGGACGCTAGCCGCTTATGCGATTGAGGGGAAAAGCTCCAAAAATTACTCCATCATCAAAGGTATGGCGTTCTCAGAACCTGCCATGCTCCATCAGTTTCTGGGGACACTGGCCGATGCGATCGCGGTCTATGTTCGTTACCAGATTGACAACGGCGCTCAAGTCGTACAAATGTTTGACTCTTGGGCCGGTCAACTCAGCCCCCAAGACTACGAGGTTTTTGCCTTACCTTATCAGCAACGAGTGGTACGGCAGGTTAAGGAAACTCACCCCGATACACCTCTGATTCTTTACATCAGCGGTAGTGCTGGCGTACTGGAACGAATGGCACAATCTGGCGTCGATATTGTTAGCCTAGATTGGACAGTAGATATGGCCGAGGGGCGGCAAAGATTGGGTGGGGATGTTAAAGTTCAGGGAAATATGGACCCTGGTGCCCTATTTGGGTCGCAGGATTTTATCCGCGATCGCATCCTTGATACCATTCGCAAAGCAGGCAACAAAGGTCATATCTTTAATTTAGGGCACGGCGTCTTACCGGGAACCCCAGAAGACAATGTAAGGTTCTTCTTTGAAACAGCCAAGCAAGCCCATAAATTACTTGCTGTTCACGCCTGAGTTCCTCTACCCATACCCGTACTTTGAACGGAACTATGACTCCCAAGCGGATTTTGATAACGGGTGCCAGTGGCTGCATCGGTCACTACATCGCTGAAGCCTTGATTCAGGAAACTGAACACGAGCTGTACCTATTGGTTAGGAACCCAGACAAACTGGGCTTTGATTATGAAGCTCGTCCTGGCGTCACGATTTTACAAGCAGACTTGCGCCAAATTGAACGCTTTGCCGATCTGCTCAAGACAATGGATGTGGCAATTCTGGCAGCCACCGCTTGGGGAGGACAACAGGAATCCTTTGATATTAACGTTGTCAAAACCCTTCGTCTAATGGACTTGCTCGATCCCGCTAAGTGCGAGCAAGTCATTTATTTTTCTACTGCCAGCGTTCTCGATCGCGAAAATAGATTACTCAGGGAAGCCGGTCAACTGGGAACAGAATATATCCGTTCCAAGTACAACTGTCTAGCACGGTTATCGAAATTAGCGATCGCACCCAAAATTACCACAGTGTTTCCCACTCTGGTACTGGGGGGAGAAGCCAACAAACCCTACTCCCATCTTTCCTCCGGCATCAAAGATGTTGTGAAATGGGTTAACCTCATTCGCTGGTTCAAAGCCGATGGCAGTTTCCACTTTATCCACGCACGAGATATAGCGAAGGTTGTACGATACCTGCTCGATCATCCCCCCCAACCGGGCAGGATTGGAGAATCAGAGGGGATATCAAGCAATCAATTGGTTTTGGGGAATCAGCGAATCACTGTCAATCAAGCGGTAGAAGAAGTTTGTGCCTATTTAGGTAAAAAAATTTATTACCGCGTCCCTCTATCCCTCTGGCTAGCCGACATCTTAATTGCGGTGTTCCGAATTCAGATGGCAGCCTGGGATCGATTTTGCCTGAACTATCGGCATTTTAGCTATCAAAACCCTGTCAATCCCGAAACGTTTGGTTTATCCGCTTACTGTCCTACTTTCACTGATGTCTTGAGAATCAGTGGTATTCCTGAGGCTAAAAATTCAACGTTAATTCGATCTAGTCAGGAAGTTAGCGAAAGTTAACGGCTAGAACGAAGAGTGTTGATTGATATGGGGGGTCAAATAGTGTAGGCAAGTGAGAACCGCTTCAGACTTGCCACTTGCTATGATGGTCGGTTAATTCTTGTAGTCGTTTTCTCCAAGACTACGGCTCTATAGACATCTTTCTGACGGGTGTTTCATCTCTCGAAAGCTTCTCTTGGAAGCGTTTCATAGCTTCGCTTTCGGTGCAATCAATGCTTAACTTGCCAATGGTTATGTTCCGTCAGCTTTACCAACTTTTTTCTCGAACAATTCGGTCTTTGTCTTCTCTGAAGAAATGGGCGATCGCTCTTTTGCTCTTGGTCTTGTGTAGTAGTTGCTTTTCTCCTAATACCCCAGAGGTAAGCCTAAAACTCAACGTACAATCAGCCAACCGTTCCGGTACGTACAACGTGAGTGGCAGCACGAATCTCCCCGATCGCAGTCAAATTACGGTGAGTGCCATTCGTTATCTATTTCCTACAGATGGACAACGGCTTGGCCCAAATCCTAATGCCACCTATTCAATTTTGGATCGCCAAATAGCTGAGGTAGTTAAAGGAAATTGGCAAGCAACTCTCAATTTGGAGCAGATTGCACCGGATGGTCGCTTGCTGGAAGCTTGGCAACTCAATCAATCGCAAACCGAGCTTTCGCTCAACCCCTCCCCTGAGGTATCTTTTCTCGCCACTTTCGATCCATTCAATCAGCGATCGCTTTCTTCTGACCCAGATGATACGCGAACAGTTGCACGCTTGGCACAATTATCTCAATTACAGGGAAATACTCAAGCACTTCGAGGAAGCCTTGTTCGATTTACAACCGAAGGACAACCCTATGTACAGGCGAGTCAAACTGTAGCCATTCCTCTACCTGTAGGAAAAAGACCACCGCCTGAAATTAAGCCAGAAGATATCAATGGTGGCTGGGGTAACCGCTATCAAATTAAACCAGAACCACCCGTTCCCAGCAGTATGCGTCCGCAACCCCTGAAAACCGATCAGAGCGATGCGCCTCTTTCGCCTTCAGAATTTCTACGTTGAGACCGAGAGTAGGGTGGGCAGGAGTCTACCCCGTAAAATTCTACACAAGGGCATTAGTAATAGTGCCCACCTTACAGTTATAAAGCCTTTTCATACACAGACCAAGGCTTAGCTCCTTGTAACTGTGTCACATTAGTAGGAACAAAGACTTCAGACAAAGCTGACTGCTGTGTGCTGATTAGTGCTGATTGCAAAGACGCCATTTGAGCCATCATTTGTTGGAGTTGAGCTTGGAGTTGCTCTACCTCCTTTTGTCTTAATTCACTCACATTTGGAGCCGTTTTTTTGCTTTCTTTGACCTGAGCATAGCCTAAGAAGGTTTGGGCACAGGCAAACTTCGCTGCCTTTTCTTGTACCGTTGTCATTTGGGGTATCCTAATTTGAGGCTCCAGCACTGGCGGCGTAATGGCTAACTCTTCAACTGCAGACGGAACGTTGACACTGAGGACGGCAGTTGGCGTTGTTAACTCTAATGGAGCTTTGTCATCCAGAAATGCTTTTAGACCAGAAACTTCTAACTGGGATTCAGAGAGTTTAAGTGCCTCTAACTGGGCTTCCTTTTCCTTAAGATGTTGTGTCAAGCCCGATAATTGAGCCTCAACTTTTTCGGATTTACGCCTTGATTGTTGCCAGCCAGCAACAGCAACACTGGCTACACCTGTCCCAAGAGAAAAGATACCAGCCAAGCCCAGATAAGGAGTAGTCACATCACGGAGTTGACCGTAAAACACGGGTTCCTGTTGCAGTTTAATTGCCACTGGTTTATTGCCTACAAGTGCTAGAGGCAGGGCCAGTATGGCAAACACTGAAGTGGAAATGATGGCAGGAGTAAGAACAAACTTTTTCAGAGGAGATCCAGACATGATTGCTAATTCTCAGTGACAGGGTTTAGCGAGTACTTGTGAAAACGCAAGACTAGAGAGAATGCACCGATCTGGGTTATTACGGATAAGTAGAAGCCTAGCAGGAGCCAAAACCTTTTAAGATTTATTAACTTATCTTTTTCTGTTACTAGATTAGTCTCAGTACTAGTAAAATTTTATAAAGTCTTAATGAAGAGAGAAAAAACTTCATAAATTTCTTGTGGGAGGTTATACCTATAAATTTATGGTTTTTAGGTTAGCCACTTGAATGGAAGCGAAACGGCTAGATTTAAAAATGCCTGAACCCCCTGAAGTTACTAATTAAGAAAAGCACAGGATATTCTGTATCGAATGATACATTTATAGGCAAAAAATAAATAATTTAATGTAATTGAGTAATTTATCACTCAAGCTTTTACTTTCTATCACTATCAGATTACCTAATGTACCTACGTGAGGTTCATGCGCCGGAAAGCATCTCTTAACCTGTCTTGAATCTGATTTTCCAATTTAGGAAATACTTTTCCCAATTAGGAACGTTATGAGCAGCTATAGAAAGCGGAGAATTGAGCAATGGGCTTTCAATTTGCTGCAATCTCGTGTCAAAGAGGCATAGGTTAAAAATTTACACAAGAGCTTACTGTTTCTTGACTATCTTCGTGCCTCAAAAAAAGTTCACCAACCCCATGTTCCAGCCTCTCCCTTGAACGGCCCTACAATATCTTTAGTAATCCAGCCGCCGTAAAAATTTCCGGGTTGCGGTTTAGCTTGTTCTTCGTTGACATAACAGGCATCCATTTGATGAGCATAGAACGCCAGATAGTCTTTAATTGTTGCAAAGACTGGTGTAGGGTCGGGATAAGACCAAGCCGCATTGGCTGACTGTTTGTCACCAACGACAACTGTATAGTAGATTGCCTGCCCCTTCCACTCGCAAAACGAGCCTTGAGGGGTTTTTATCAAATAATCCATCTTGATATCTTCAGGTGGAATGTAATAAACCGGCGGATGGCTAGTTTCCAGTACGCGCTTGGCACGATGAGTATCTGCGATGGTGACGCCATTGAAAATGATTTGCAGATGCTTGGGCGAATCTTCTAAGCGGGGTGGACGTGGATAATCCCAGACAGATTCTTGGCCGGGTTCGGGTTCAATGCGGCGGCTGTTCATGCTCTCTCAGTTTTCCTACTTGCCATACAGGTTATTTTAAGGGTTCGCGATCGCGTCCTACTTTCGGTTAAGTATTTTTACTACCTTAGCTTGGATCTATCCCGCATTTATTCAGAAGGTTTCTTTTTCTTGCGCTCTTGCCTTCGTCTGCGGCAGACTAACGCCAAACCGAATGGTTCCGCTTCGCCAACGCCAACACGTCTTCTGGAAGTGAAAAGTGGGTAACACTTGCGAACGCTAGTTCTGAAGATTTTTGCTATCCTCTCAAACAGAAGCGTATTACGTCTTGACTTAGTGAGGATTATTCTGTAATACCCTGAGCGAGGCGAGATGGAATAGAGCCAGGGAAAACGTTCCTTTGTGAGGGAAACTGCTTGAGAGTGGAAGGCAAAAAGCCCCTCGATAGAATCTCTTTGGGTATGTAGGAAACACGTAATACTAAAATCCGTGAAAATACGGTCTATAAATTGTTCAAAATTGAGTAAAGTCAATATATTGACTAATAACGACTGAGAGATTAGTAAAATGCCCTTCATAAAAGCCTCTGTTTAGAAGGTGTCGGTCACTTTTAATTAAAACCTTGGTACGCCACAATCTTCCTTCCTAGTGGGACGTGATTACGCCACATCACTAGCGAAGGCAATCTCATTTTTAGCTTTTTCTCAATTTTGTCAAAGACCCACTAATAGAGGGAAATCCAGAATAATGACAAATGGAGCAGAAATTACATGAATAAGTCTATACACGCACCCGAAAACCAAGTTAATGCTGTAGATAGAACCTCAGACAACTTAGGTATGAGCACCAGTAATCCACAAGATTCTGCCCTGATTCTTATAGCAGACGATGACCGATTTACAAGGATGCTGCTGCGCCGAATTATTGAAGAAGAAGGGTATCGGGTAGAAGAAGCGGAAAATGGAAAGGACTGTCTTGCTGCTTATATTCAGCTACAACCCGATATGGTGCTCCTAGATGCCATGATGCCTGTGATGGATGGCTTTACTTGCTGCACCCATCTGCAAGCTCATGCAGGAAGCGATCGCATTCCTGTTTTGATGATTACAGGCTTGAATGATCAAGCATCCGTGGATTGGGCATTTGAAGTGGGTGCCACTGATTTTGTAACTAAACCCATCTATCCAGCAGTGCTCCGTCGCCGCGTTCGTCGTTTGGTTGAAGCAAGTTGGGCCGAAAAGGCATTGCGAGAAAGCGAAAAAAAGTATCGCTCAGTTGTGGAAAACGTCAAAGAAGTTATCTTCCAAACCAATTGTGTGGGTGATTGGATATTTCTCAACCCGGCTTGGACAACTCTAACTGGCTTCACGGTTGAAGAAAGTTTGGGGACAAATTTCTTGAATTATGTTCATTCAGATCAGCGACAACTTCATCAAAATCTTTGGCAGGCTCTACTCAAGGGTGAAAACGAGTCTTGTAGACACGAGATGAGATATTTGACAAAAGGAGGAGAGAGTCGTTGGGTGGAAATTCACGCTCATTCAACTCTAGTCACTGATGGTGCTATTACTGGTCTATCTGGCACCATGCAGGATATCACGAAGCGTCGGCAAGCAGAAGCCCTTGAAAAAGAGAAAGTGAAGTTAGAAATGGAAATCCTAGAACGGAGGCGCACAGAGGCAATGATTCTCAATAAGTTAGAAACAGAAAAAGAACTGGGTGAACTGAAATCCCGCGTGATCAGTACAATTTCTCATGAGTTTCGCACTCCATTAACTACAATTTTAGGTTCTGCCGAATTACTTAAAAATTACAGCCAGAAATGGTCCCAAGAGAAAAAGATAAAGCATTTCCAGCGAATTGCCGATTCTGTGGAACACATGACTAAACTGCTCGATGATGTCATCCTCCTTGGTCAAGTAGAAGGCGGACAACTCCAGTTCAATCCAACTCAGCTAGATGTAGAGAAAAAAATACGCGAGATAGTTGAAGAGTTGCAATGCAATTTCGAGAGCTACCCAGAGGAATACAAGAAAACTTTTCCTACGATTATTTATTCAAGTCGAGGAGATAATACTCAAGCCAACTTAGATGAGAAGCTGTTGCGGCAAATATTGACAAATTTACTATCTAATGCAATAAAATTTTCTCTCAAAGGAGGCGTAATTCGGTGTGATTTAGTTTGTCAGCAAGGACAAGCTGTTTTCCGGATTCAAGATGAAGGGATTGGCATTCCCTCAGCAGAACAAGAGCGAGTTTTTGAATCCTTCTATCGAGCCAGCAATGCTAGCACCATTCCTGGAACAGGATTGGGACTTACCATTGTGAAAAAATGCGTAGAACTACAAGGAGGGCAGATCGCAATAGAAAGTCAACTTGAAATAGGTACAACTGTTACGGTAACACTGCCATTAAATCTGAACCCAATCTCTTAAATTCAGCAATTATGAACTGATTCTCATTCTAGTGAGGACATGAAATGGCAACACCTACCAAAAAAATTATGGGTTAGGAAAATCTTACAGGGGATTTCAACTTGATAAAGTAGATCAACTAGGTTTCAAAGCTATGTATAAAGCCTGTTTTACTTCTGAAGTATCAATTCTGACTCCTGAATTCTGGCTCCTGAATTCTGGCTCCTGAATTCTGCTGTAATTCATAATTCATAATTCATAAATGGAACTGGAAGCTCTGTTCAGACTCAATCGTGTCATTCGCGTCATCGGTTTTGACGACGCTCCTTTCCTCCGTCATGCTGGCGGCAAGGTATCTCTTGCAGGTGTTGTTTGTGCGGGAACTCGCTTTGAGGGAATGGTTTGGGGAGAGATAGAGCAGGATGGTTGGGATGCAACTGATGTGATTTTAAAGTTATTGCTCTCAGGGAAATTCCTGCCTCAACTTCATATCGTGCTGCTGGATGGAATTGGGTTCGGCGGCTTTAATATTATTGACTTACCTAGGCTTTCAGAGGAACTCAAAATCCCTTGCGTAGCGGTAATGCGACGGATGCCTAAGTTGGCAGCTATAGAACAAGCAATGCGTCGTTTGCCACAACCTGAGAAACGTTTAGAGCGGCTATACCGTGCTGGAACCATTCACGCACATCCTCCTTTCTTCTTTCAGGTAGGCGGTGCCTGTCCTCAGGTAACGTTGTCAGTACTCCAACGCCTGACGGATTGTGGGAAAGTGCCAGAGGCATTACGTCTTGCTCATTTAATTGGTGCAGCTGTCATCAAGGGAGAGAGTGGAAGCTCTGCTTAAAACTAAAAAATAGTAGTTAGCAGTAGTACCAGGGACAATTCTCTACCCTTAGACATGATCGTGGGTTGACTCTAACTGTTGCAAATTCCAGTCGTTACTGCTACCAATTGCTTCTAAATTAGCTAGACGTTCCTCAGGCGTAAGGCGAACCTCCCCTCCAGAATCCAAAACCCTTACAGGGAGGGACTTTTAAAGTTCATAAATAAATTTTTAGGTTTTGTAAAGAAATATTGCACAAAATTTATGAAAAAATGTTGCGACTTTGGGACAAGAGTTGCTAACGTGTGCATTATGTGTTGCCTGTATTACACCTTCATTTCTAGGAGACTTGCCATTTATGCTCTACGTCAATCTCGGCTCTTGAGTGATTCGCTGATTCCCCAAATGGCTAGAACGATATTTCCCTGATGACTCTACATTACGTTCCTACAACACGACTCTTGAAATATCGTTATGAATGTCTAGACTCCGATAGAACAAATCCATCCTTTGACTGATTTGGCTCTTGCATGGTGTCAGTCAAAATCAAACCTTACAGAAGCTTCACTAAAGACATTTTTCTCAGTTTGCCTACAAAAATGAGTGTTCCCTACAACATTTCTGGGAAATGTCTTGCTCTCAACGGTTGAGTTCAACTCATCCCTCAATAATTCCTAATCACTAACCGTCTTACTGCCTGTGAGTAGCCGACTTTAGGTGTTCCCATTTTCAACACTGGCTCACAGGGCGGTGAAATCACAACTTCATTCCATCCAAAGGTTTTAAATTATGAACATTCAAGGCAAAACTGCCCTGATTACCGGGGCTTCTCGTGGAATTGGGCGTGCGATCGCTATTGAGTTAGCGCAACAAGGAGCCAAACGTCTATTACTGGTGGCACGCGATCGCCAGCGCTTAGCGGAAGTGGGGACTGAAATTGAGGCGTTTGGCGTGGAAGTCGTAACCCTAGCGTTGGATTTAACAAAGCCAATCGAGGTAAATATTGCGATCGCACAAGTATGGCGAAATCACGGCCCCATTCATCTACTCGTCAACTGTGCCGGAGTTGCCCACCAAGCACCCTTTCTGCGCTCTCCACTCCCCAAAGTCCACGAAGAAATTGCGACTAATCTCTTGGGAATGTACACCATCACCCGTCAAGTTGCCCGACGGATGGCAGCCCAAGAGGAAGGAACCATTGTTAATGTTTCCAGTTTGATGGGTAAAGTCGCAGCACCGACGATGGCAACCTATTCTGCCACTAAATCGGCGATTTTGGGCTTTACTCAAGCCTTACGCGCTGAACTCGCCGAATACAACATCAAAGTGAGTGCTTTGCTCCCCACCCTGACGGATACGGATATGGTACGAGACTTGCAGTTGTTTAGATGGGTGGTGCCGATGACTCCTGAGAGAGTCGCGAAGGCAATGATTACCGGACTGCGTAAGGATTCAGCTGAAATCTTGGTGGGATGGCAGAGTCACTTAGCCGTATGGTGCAGTCGCATAGCCCCTTGGCTACTGGAAAAAATTTTACATCTAGCGGCACCTCTACCTAAGGAGAGACACAAGCGATACCCGAAACTGAGACAGGCGGCGGCAATCTCTCGATAACACTTTTTGGTGATTGTTAATGGGTAATGGGTGATTGGAAAATTGGAAGTGGGAAAAAAACGACTAGCGACTAATCACTAGTCCCCTGTCTTGTTACCCATTACCCATTACCCATTTATGAGTCAAAATCGCCAGATATTGGACGACATTGCTAGTCGCGTCAAGGATATTGTCAATGCTGAAACAGCCGTCGTGGCGCTGGCGGAGTCTGAGGGAGAAATTGTCTATTACGCGGCGGCTGTAGGGAAGCACGCTGAGGCGGTATTGGACAAAAGAGGTGCATCTGCCACTTCCGGATTGTGTGGTACAGCCTTTCAGGGCTACCAACCTGTGTTGGTTTGTAGTACACAGGGAGATAGCCGAGTACGGCAAGATCATGCCAAAGCATTAGGGATTAAGACGGCTTTAGCTGTACCTCTTCACTATGAGGGCAAGTTGTTAGGAGCGTTGATGGCGTTGAATCGTGCTGATGGCAGCGAATTTGACGAACACTCAGAGCAAGCTTTAGTGGCTTACGCTTTTGAAGCCGCTTTGGGGGTTCACCAATATCAGATAGCTATGAAGTAGCGATCGCTTTTTGTTGAGTCGTGTAGGGAGGATGCGATCGCAGTTAGAACCCAACCAACACTGGGGAACTACATGAACCTGAAAAATGACTCAAGTATAGATAAAGAAGAACAACCTCTTATTCCCCCTTCCCCGTCAACGGGGAGGGGGTTAGGGGGTGGGGTGCACACGCTATCGGGACACACCTGGCAAACCTCGCCAGAACTCTGGGAAAAACTCAAGCCATTGGCTCGACAAATGAGGCATGAGCCGACTTTAGCAGAAAAACAACTCTGGCAGAAGTTGAGAAATAAGCAACTGTTGGGTTTTAAGTTCCGCCGTCAGCATTCTATTGATCGATTTATTGCCGATTTTTATTGTGCTGAAGTTGGGTTGGTGGTGGAGGTGGATGGTTCAATTCACGACTATACCCAAGAGGAAGATGCGCTGCGTCAGGAATTTTTGGAGAGTTTGGGGTTGCGGGTACTGCGGTTTAGTAATGCAGAGGTTTTGAATTCTATTGATGGGGTTTTGGAGGTTATTGCGGGTTACTTACAGAAGGGTTGACCCCTCCCCCAACCCCCTCCCCGCTCGCAGGGAGGGGGCTAAGAGTTTTGGATTGGGGTTACTGGTGTGGGTTTGAAGGCGCGATCGCTTTTTGAGGAGTTATTCTGAATGCGATTACGCTTTAGCCCACCTAAGTAGAAGCCTCATGATTTTAGGCTGAAATAGTTGCGATGTCCTAGTTAACGGTAGTGACTTTCTGCGAGGGGATAAATACTGTTGATATTTGTAGGAATTTACCTACTAATCAACCTGTACCCTTTTAGGGAATCCTTATGCCCCCCTTTGGTTCTATCTCCCGCCGTAACTTGATTGCTGCATTACACGCTGCTGGTTTTGAAGGGCCATATTCAGGTGGAAAACACCAATTTATGGTTCGTGATGGTTTGCGAGTTCGTATCCCAAATCCGCATCAAGGGGACATTAGTCAGAATCTACTGGCGAGAATTTTGAAGCAGGCGGGGATTGACCGAGAGGAATGGGAAGATTTGTAGATACATGACTCTAAGAAGCAATTTAGGCAACAGATTCAACTTTGATGGTCATACCGTCAAATTCCGGCAACTCATGACCCATAGCAATACCAACAAGTATCCACTCTTCCAGCACTTCTAATAGTTCTTTGCGACAGGCTTCCAGTGTACTGCCTGTTGCCCATACTCCAGGTGCACCTGGAATTTCCCCGTAAAAGCCTTCGTCATCCTCAAGCAGTTCATAGTGTGCTGCTTCCATCGCCTTCTGGAGATATTCCTGAATCATTTGCCACCTCTAGGCTTAGTCAAATCTATCTTAGTGCGATCGCCCAAACGAAGACCCATTTTTGCTTACCTGGCAGATGTAATCGGGTCTATTTACTTATCTTCAGATAACTTAGGCTTTTCTACGCCGACCTACTTACTGAACACAATTTTAATGAAGTCAGAAAAATAAATGTGTTTCGTTCTATTTTTTAGCTGGCTAACTCAGTAAAATCCTTTAATTGACTGACATCCTGAACTATTCTCAGAACCCCTTGGGTGGACACTGCCTACAGCAGTTAAAAAGCTGATTTTATCGTTGGTGTGCAGCGCCCACCCTACGGTGATTAAAAATGGTGGAAGTGGTTTTTCATCCTAATATTGGACTAACCCGATCGCTCTTTAGGATGCTGCCTCGTAGGAGCGATCGCGAATTGCTTGCTTCCAACGTCTCACACAGGGAGCCAGTGTAATTAAATCTTCAATATTGCGCTGCATGGTAGCGCAAATGGTATCCAAGGGTAAGTCATTGGCGTCATAACCAAAGGGATTTTCAATTTCTAGTCCAATTTCCTCAATCCCAAACACAGCAAAACTAATTAATCCTACAACTAGCCCAGTCCACCAACTCAATTCATTCACCATTTGAAACGGCAGGGATAAGCAGTAAATTAAAATTAATTGCTTCAGGTGAATCGCATAAGCGAGGGGAATTGGGGTTTTTAAGATTCGCTCACAACTACCTAAAACATCAACCATTGTGTCGAGTAATTTCAGCATTGCGCTGAGTTGATAGGTGTTGAGGCAGTTCCGTTCATGTTGCTCTTGAAGATAATCCGCAATCCAGAAGGCAATTTCTAGGGGTGGGTGATTCATCGTTTGCAGAATTTGATACTGTTCTGCTGGCATCAAGGTTTCTAACTCACTGTTGAATTTCTCCCCTCTCAGATGCAATTTAACTGCCACCGCAAACGCCACTAATAACCGCAGTGTCTCGATTTTAGCTTTTCTATCTTCCGGCTTTTGTTCTGCGATCGCTCCCCAAATTTGACGTGCTAAGTTCCGAACCGTATTAACTAACGTTCCCCACAATTTACGACCTTCCCAAAATCGCTCGTAAGCCGTATTTGTGCGAAAAACTAAGAGTAAACCTAAGACAACGCTGGGAACAATTCCACTTAGAACAGGCCAGGATACGGAAAATCCAAATTGGTGAAATAATGCAATTAAAAACCCAAAACCACTACACAAAATCACTCTAGGAAATATGGCGGGAATAACTGAACCTTGAAATCGTAACGCGACTCGAAACCAGTGCCGTTTCTTCCAATCGGTTTCATTCTTGAATATTGATTTAGTCCGGTTTGCTTGACTCGGCATAATACCCCCTTGAATTTGGCTCAATTTTTCCCTGTACCAATTCACGAATCAGTCGGTGAAAAACCCCTTTCTTCTTTCTGAGCACCGAAACATCATCACCGACTCGATAATAGGTAATCGGGGTAGGTAATAAAAAACTCATTACCTATTATCCATGCACAAAATCCCCCGCACGTTCGTGTCGGGGGAGACTCAACGACATATACTCGTCATTTGTCCTGCTTTTGCAGTCACTGTTTAAGAGAAGTTTATTTTTCCACAAATTGCGGCTCTTGATTTCCATTGAATGCCGTGAACTGCCGATTCATTAAACTCGGCTCATTAGACATTAAATCTTGAATATTCTCTAACATCATGTCACAGCTAGCGTCTAAAGGCAAATCATTATAATCGTATCCAAAGGGATTTTCTATTTCACTATTGATTTCCTCAAGACCCAACACAATGAAACTTAAGAAAGCAACAATGAATCCTGTAAACAACCGAAAGTAATCCACTAGTTGAAACGCTAGCGACAGGCAATAAACCAACAACAGCGTTCTCATGGAAATGACTTGGGCTAGCGGCATGGGAGTTTTGATAATGCGATCGCAAGCGCCCAAGCTCTCTGTCATCGTATCCAGTAATTTGTGCATCACCGACAATTGATAGTTGGTAATGCATTTGTGTTGGTATTGCTCTTGGAGATACTCCTCAATCCAAAACGCAATTTGTAGAGGTGGATTTGCCACCTGTTTAAGTTCCAAATAGCGCTCTGTTGACATCAATTCTGTCAGCTCAGTGTTAACAGGTTCTTGCCTAAGGTATGATTTAGCTGCCAAAGGAAATGCAACGACCAAGCGCATCACTGCCAGTTTTTCTGAACGATGATGCGGTTCATGTTCTCGAACAGCAGCCCAAATATGACGCGCTAAATTCTGTCCGGCATCAATTAAATTTCCCCAACTTTTACGACCTTCACCAAATCGCTCATAAGCCGTATTCGTTCTAGCAACAAATAAAAATCCTATGATCAAAGTAGGAATCAGGCCCCCTAAGAACGGTAAGGATACCGATATTCCTAGAGTGCGTAAATTCTGAATGCTCGAAATCAAGATGCCAAATAAACCACACAGAATAACCCGTTTAAGAACCGCTGGAAGCACTGAACCTTTCACTTGAGAACCAAGCGTTCTTTTATTCGTACTCATGACACCTCTCAATCACTACCAGGGAGGACATTTTTTTGTTTGTTCTACTTTGGCATAGGTGAAAAATTTTGCCACGGTCAGAATAGGTGGTAATGCGGCTTGCTGGTACAGTTGGGGAATTATCAACGCATATCGTAGCCAAACAAATTTGGGTTAACATCCCCTAACTGCAAGTCCGCTAAGCCATACTCTACCCATCGCCTGTCCACCATCTCTGCCACATCAGGATCGGATTCCAACGGTGCGCCCCATTCATGTTCGGTTTCGGGAGGTATCTTGGTGGTTGCATCTATACCCATACGTCCCCCTAAACCTATCTTCTCGCTGGCAAAATCCAAACTATCAAAAGGCGTATTCGGCAAAATAAATACATCTCGCACGGGGTCAACTTTGGAAGAAATTGCCCACACCACTTGACGGGGATCGCGAATATTAATAGTTTTATCCACGACAATTACAAACTTGGTGTAAGTAAATTGAGGCAACGCACTCCAAAACGCTAACGCGGCCCGTCGCGCTTGACCCGGATAAGCTTTATCAATAGAAATAATCGCCGCCTTGTAACTAAGGGCTTCCATCGGCAGGAAGAAGTCCACGATTTCCGAGACTTGTTGCCGCAGAATAGGAGTATAGATGCGATTGAGTGCGATCGCCATCATCGCTTCTTCTTTCGGGGGGCGTCCACTAAATGTCGTCAAATAAATGGGATCATTGCGGTGCGTCATGCATTGGAAGCGAATCAACGGCGAATCTTCCACTCCCCCGTAGTAACCCATATGGTCGCCAAAAGGCCCATCAGGCAACACTTCCCCTGGCGTAATCGTCCCTTCTAACACAAACTCCGAATCGGCTGGCACTTCTAAATCCACCGTTTTGCACTTGGCTAGATTTACACCAGCACCACCATACAATCCGGCAAATAACCATTCCGAAAGGTCAACGGGAATGGGAGTGGCGGCTGCCATAATAATTAAGGGGTGAACACCCAGTGCGATCGCAATTTCTAACTTTTTCCCTTGTTCGGCCGCTTTCCGCAAATGCCTCGCCCCACCCCGCACCGATAGCCAATGCACCGTCATCGTATTGCGGGATTGCAGTTGCAGGCGATAAACCCCAACGTTAGGAATGCCCGTTTCGCAGTCTTTTGTAATCACCAGGCCTAACGTGATAATCTTACCTGCATCACCCGGATACGGACGAATCAGGGGCAGTTTAGTTAAATCCAGGGCATCTCCTTCAACCACCACCTGTTGACAAGCGGGGAAAAAATCACGCCTTGGCTTCGCTTTCACCACATCAAACAAAACCTTGCCGAACTCCACCGCCTGAGACAGCTTCTTTGGCGGCTTGGGTTGTTGCAGCATTCCCAACTTCTTCCCCAGCGCTTCCAACTCCTGCGGATTCTCCATATTCATTGCCCAGCAAACCCGTTCCTCAGTTCCCAGCAGGTTTACCGCCACCGGAAAGGATGCCCCTTTCACATTTTCAAACAGCAACGCCGGCCCCCCCGCTTGCAGCATCCGGTTGGCAATCTCCGCCACTTCCAACTCTGGGTCTACTAAGGCATTGATTCGCTGCAACTGCCCTCGTTCTTCCAACTGTTTGATAAATCCCCGCAAGTCTCTCGTCATAATGATGATTAAGAAATATGAAGCAACTTCTTTTATTATGATGGGAATCTTAAACAGTAAGAGCACTTCCTGAAAACTTTGGGAGTGAGTCTTATCGAATCCGGTTGAAGAACCATAATTAAGTCTGACGCTCGGCTACGCTTCTGACGCGGGACACGAAGAGAGATTTTATTACGGCTAATTAGGCGGATTTGATATCACTGCAATATTGCTTACTGGATATCCCTATGTCAGATAACGCTAATGTGACACCAGCCAAGGATTCTGCCGTTGTTCACCAACTCAGTCTTTGTGTCTATCAAGCTATCCTTGAAATTCAGCAGCAACAACCCGAATTACTGAAGGAAAAGTACAGGACGGTTTCCTGGCAAGATGCCCGAAATCGGTCTACTTTCCTGGTAAAGCTGAAAGAAGGAATCAGCAATACTCAAAACCAAGAAGCACTCATTCGGAAGGTGCAAAGCTTCCTGCAAATGTTGCTACTTCCCAACTACTTTGAGTTACCCTGTTTCGATAACTTGGTGAACAAAATTCGTTCTTTAACTCAGCAACTAGCGGAGTCTAATCATGCAGTAAGTCAGGATACTGCACTGCCACTCAAGTCATCGCTATCACCGATATCAGCAGAATTCACCCAGTCTGACAAAGGAATTGCCATCTTGCTTCTTGATGCCGAAAACTTACAACTCGATGCCAATACCGAAAAGGTTTTAGCCCGAATGTGTACTTACCCCATTCAAATTAAAATTGCCTTTGCCAATTGGCGCAACATGGGTAAGCAGGATGTTGAATTTCACAATCGCGGCTATGAATTGATTCATGTACCTGCTGGCAAAGATAGTGCTGATGTAAAAATGGCTACAGTGGGTTCGTCAATTTTTGTGCATTACCCAACCGCTAAAGAGGTTTTAGTCTGCTCGTCTGATGGGGTTCTAACTCACCTTTGTACGACGCTGCAAACTCACGGCTTAACCGTGTATCAGGTTCGGAGAAAAGGTGATATCATCACTGTTTTTAACACCCAAACCCAGCAAACTCAAACCCATTCCCTCAAACCTATATCCGAAATTCCTCCCTGGGAAGACTTTATCAAGCACTTGAGAGCGTTAATCCAATCGGAGCAAAAACGAACGAATATTCAGTGGATAAAGTTAGCGCGAATTTCCGCCTTATTTCAAGAGAAGTACAATTTGTCGATTACTCAAGTAATGTCTCATCATTTTCCTGGGAAAAGAGCCAGAGATATTTTTATCGACACTCCTGCTATTTTTAGCGTTCATCAACTTTCAGAGCAATCCGAAATCTATATCAATTTGTTTGATGCTTCTCCTGTCGAGCCTCTAGTGATTGATA
>JBFLZA010000011.1:0-32020 GCA_040756535.1 Cyanobacteriota bacterium | reverse complement strand
AAAAAGCAGTCAAAATCAACTAAGGAATTCCAGGTGTCAACAGCAAAGCCCTCAGTCCGAGTCACCGAAATTGGCGAGTACATCCATTATCAATCTTGCGATCGCCGTTTCAAGCTAGAGTTCAACGACCGACAGCTAGCCAGAGAGCTTCCATTTGCAGAACGACTCTTCAACAGCTTAGATCCAGTTCTCCAGGAGGCTGGACGACTGAGGGAAAATGAATGGGAGACTTCTCTCCAACATGATGGTCTAATTGACCTCACCCAGTACAGCCAAAAGTCAATGGCTGAAAAAAAGAAAGGTACACCTTGGGCTACATTTGTCGAACAATTGCAAGGTATAAATCTAGGGCAAAGAGCTTATGGACGGGAGATTTCAATTGAAGCAGACCTAGGAGGCTTTCTCGTTAAGGGGAAAATTGACTTTGTACTAGTCCTGTGGGACGGCAATCAACCAAGAGTGCGAATTGTTGAATGTAAAGCTAGTCGTCGAGACCGTACCTACCACCGCCTACAGGTTACCTTATACCGAATGTTGGTACGTCAACTGATACAAGCAAGTCCAGTGGCTATTGGTGAAGTAAAACTCAGACCTGAAGATATTGAGTGTGTGGTTGCTCGGATTGATGAGAGTACGAACCAAAGTCAGAGCATCTTTGAACTAGAACCCTTCAATCTAGATACAGAAGAGGCTGATATTAATCGCCTACTAGCATCTGATGGCGCACTAAATCGTATAGTTCAGGCTGACTTGGAGGATTTGAGCTATCAAATCGATCCCAAATGTGATGGTTGCGTTTTCAATATTCACTGCCTATCTGAAAGCGCCCGATTACGTCGTCTTGAACTAATTGGGTTAGAGCCATCAACAGTAAGAGTCTTACGTGAAGCAGGTATTCAAACAATTGATGACTTGGCTGAGATCGACTTAGAAGGACAGCTTGCTGTCCAAGTGCGGCAAGATCCAAGCTTTAGCAATAACTTAGAACTACTTCAGTTAAAAGCAAAAACTCGCAGGCGTACACTTCCGGGCGGAGATACTCACCCAGATTCCTATGAAGTAGAATCACTACCTTACGGAGGTAAAGGTCAGCTTCCAGAACACGTCATCAATGGAGAGCGGCTGATTCGGATTTACCTTTCAGTCGATTATGACTATGTTGAAAACAGGATTGGAGCGCTCACAGCTCATATAACCAAGAGCGAGGGGCAATTACATACAGGCTTTACCGAGATAGATGGTCGGTTACAACCAGACTACAGAGTCAAGGAACGTTTGGAAACGGGACGCGACGAGAATAACCGTCGAATTTACGAAGAACATTCTCTCCAAGGTACAGAAGTTATAGAGTTTAAAACATCTCCGTGGAGTGGGAAGGACAGCGAAGATACGGGTGCTGAGAGGGAACTGATTCAAGGCTTTCTCCTGAAGCTAGTGGATGCTATTGCTGAGGTTGCTGAGGCAGAACAAGCTCCCATTCACTTCTATGTCTGGTCTCGGTCAGAGATGACCCATTTGCTAGATGGATGCTCCCGCGTCAGTTCACAGTTGCTAGGTCACCTCCGGGAACTGCTTGGATGCCGTGAGAGCTTAGAGCAACTCATCTACTCTTGTCTACAGGATGAAGTAGATCGTCGTTATCGCTTGGGATGGACTGGTAGAGGTCTAGCTGTTGTTACTTCTCTGCGATGGTTTGGGCGGCGTTACCATTGGATGCGGCGTGTTTCAGGTTCCGCCGTGGATCTGGAACGGGCTTTTACACAAGACATCTTCGACTTTAAAACAGATTTGGATTTCGACGCTCATGGTCGGTGGACTGCTAAACCTTCTGAACAAGTTAGTAAGCACAAGTTTGAAATCCGTAGTCGTTTCTTTGACTCCCTCACAGCGCCCTACTGGCGTGCCTACTGGCGAAAACTGCAAGATCCAAATGATCCAGAGCTATCGGCAAATGTTGCCAAGGCAATTCAGCGCTATAACGAAGCCCGGAAGCCTAACTATTTGAGGGAGTATTTTCGTGCCCGTGTACACGCTCTGCGGTGGGTAGAGGAAAGCATTCATGTCAAAAACTCAGATATTATCAAGCCGTCTCTTGCGATCGCAGATTTACCAGACTTCACACTAGGAGTAGACAATACAGCACAGGCAGGCATTGACTTTCTCCGGCTCGATCAGCATGTCAACGTTACTAACTGGATTGCGAATCATTTGGTTCCACCTCTCTATCGAGTGCCTCTAGGGCGCACAATCCCTATTAGCGATGTTGTATCGCATGGCAATAATAGGCTGACAGCCACTATCAATCTTGATGGGCACGACATTGAAGATGAAGCCTTTGAAGCTAACTGTACTCTTGGAGAAGGCTCTTTCGTTAGACTCAGCCCCTGCTGTGATGCCCCTCATACAGGTCAAACCCTTCGTCAGCTTCTACATGGCGGTAGCACCTGTAAAGTAGAACAACTTGATTGGGATAACGGACAAATTGTTCTTTCTGTCATACCAATGACTTCAGACCGCTATCGCCTCTACAGCAAAGCCTATTCTGATGAGTCAGACGTTTTTCCACACGCAACACTGGATGAAAGCCCATCAGATTTCGTCTCTGGAAGAGTTGACGATAGATTGAGAGTGAGTCTGGGAACTTATGTATATCAGTGGTTCGATCCTGAAAATCCCCAGATTCCTCTGCAATCAGACCCGATAATACAAGAGCTAGAACAATACCAAAACCTACTAGAAAATTTGTCTTTACCGAATGGACAAAGTCTAGCTCCCGACCAAGTGCTAGCCGCAGTGAATGGGTTGAAAGCTAAGATTCAGCTTCTTCAAGGCCCTCCGGGAACTGGCAAAACGACAACGACCGCTGTTGCAACCTTTCTGCGGATTTTGGCACGTCGCAACCCAGGTGAAATTATCCTTATTACGGCACATACCCACACAGCTGTAGACAACCTGCTTTTGCGCCTAGATAGCCTCAAACCTTTTTTTGAACAACAGGCAAATAGCTTAGGGCTAACAATGCCACCGATACAGCTTAGTAAGGTTCACTCTTCGCAAGTTGAATCTTCTACTGGCGACAACATCGAAGATTTTGTATCTAAACCTTGTGTCAAGCTCGTTAACAAAATGCGGTCTGGTGCAGTATTAGTCATTGGTGGGACAACAAGTGGCATTTTGAAAATGGCTCAAGAGCTGAGTAATAGAAAGCCATTTCGTGATAATCCTCAAGGTTTCCAGGTACCCACCCTAATTGTTGATGAAGCAAGCATGATGGTGTTTCCGCACTTTCTATCACTCGCTACGTTGGTTACAGTTGATGGGGAGATTATGCTTGCTGGAGACCATCGACAGCTTGCCCCGATTGTTTCCCATGATTGGGATCGCGAAGAGCGCCCACCTGTCCTACTTTACCAACCCTATGCGAGCGCATATCAAGCAATTCAAAACCTCAAACAAAATCCAGGAATTTCGGATAAAGCAATTCTAAGATCTGCGTTAAGCTTTACTTTTCGTCTACCACCACTAATTCGTGAACTTATTTCCCGTCTTTATCGGCTAGATAACATTGAACTACAAGGTCTACCAAGGAATTCTGAAGAAATACCTAGCGAAGCAGTAGAAGGAACTTGGGAGAGGGTGTGGCAAGATCCAACTGGACTCTATCTCGTCCTGCACTCTGAACGTCAGTCAAAGCGCAGTAATCTGGTCGAGGTGAGTATTATCGAGCAAATTCTTGCTGCTAGTGCGGAAATTCCCAATAGCTCTATCGGGATTGTGACACCACATCGAGCTCAGCGAGGGCTGCTCAAAACCCGTTTAGCAGACTACTACGGACATGCCATTGATGTCATTGATACGGTAGAGCGCTTACAAGGGGGTGAGCGTCCCACTGTGATTGTTTCGGCTACAGCTAGCGAGCCTTCAGCAATTAGTAAAAATGTGGAATTTATTTTAGACCTCAACCGCTGGAATGTTGCCTTCTCTCGTACCCAGAATCGGCTGATTGTGGTTTGCTCTGAGGCACTGCTTGACTATATTCCACCAGATTTGGAACACTACGAATCTGCTATGCTATGGAAGTCCTTGCGATCGCTTTGTTCCCAGCTTATTGCTACAGAAAATGTCGATGGGCATACTGTACGAATCTTTACTCCACCATCTGAAATTGTGGGGACAGATTCCTCTAGTTTGGATGGATAAGCAAGTGGTTACGGCACTCATCTAAGTTTTTTGCGTAGTTGTACACTTTTTGGCATCAGTGTCGGAAACGCATAGGGAATCAGATACTTACCTTGGGATATTTGAGGATTTGTTTTGTTGTTTCTAACTTCATACCCCAAGCGGCGTAAAGACTCTAGGTAATTAAACACCGCCTGTCCCTTAACTCCCCATTGCGATGCCAGCTTTTTTGCTGGTAGTTGTTTTGCTACTCCTATTCCCTCAACCACAGATTGCAGTACCTGCCAAAATAGATCATCTTTTAAGCTAGGGCGACAAGTTAGTATCCCGTTAATGCGTGGTTGGTACTGGTAATAGCCAGAAAGCTGAACTAAGTCAGCTTTTCCTGTCGATTTGATAAGTGTTTCCTCAAAATATTTCCAGAGTGCTGTAAAAACTCGCCTATCTAAATGTTGGGCGCATAGTTTTACTTGCTCGGTGCCTAAACCCCAATCTTCATAATGACAAGAAGGAAAAATGTTAATTTCATATAGACTTGGGTTATTGAAAGAATTATTAATATTTGCTTTTATTATCCAAATATCAGGATTCAATTCATATCTAATCTTCATTTTGATGCTATTGGGAATTTCTTGCTCAGTCCAAGCAAAATCGGTGGACAAGAAGCGCACAGCTTTTCCTTTAGTTACACCAATAACTTTGGTAGTTGAGGTATTTTTGCCAGTTGAGGTTAGGAGAGCGATCGCATCTTTAGCCTTTTGAGCATATCTCTGTGTCAGTTGACGTTTGCGCTGTCTAAATCCTAGTTTCTTCTCTGGTGGTAAATAATGCATGGGAAACGGCAACTGCACCCCCATCACTTGTTCCAGAATACTCAGCGCTAAAATTCGTCCCAACTGCGGCGGTACTGAATTCCCGATCTGTTCAATACAAACTTGACAATTCCCGACTAACTCATAACTATCAGGAATCGTTTGCAGCCGCTTGAGTTCTGCAACAGTAAATTTGCGATTTTCCCAGCTAAAAGGGCCAGTATATTGTCCTCCCTGTGCTTTAATTGTCCGCACGGGCATTTCAAAATCGGCTTTGTAGAGAAAATCTGAGAACTTGGAACGCCAACTAAATACTGGGTGGGGATGTCCCATCTCCTGAGTATAAAAGCTGTAATTTAATCCTGGTGGAATGTCTACTAACAGGTGCCCGTATCTCCCGGCAATTCCTGCAACTGCATCAGCAATATCCGCCCCGGCAACGGCTTCTCCTGCGGTATAAAAAGGTTGTTTATCGGGAGAATCGGGCCCATGAGTGGGATAGGGAAATTGATAGCTCCCTGCTCTAAGTCCCACAATAAATAAACGTTCTCGATGCTGCGGTACGCCATAATCAGCGGCATCCAGCACCCGGAAATGAATCGTATACCCTGCCTCCTTAAAAGCGGTTTGAATTAATGCCCAAGCTTCTCCCTTTTGCGCCCCAGTAATTCCATAAACGTTCTCAAACAAGAATCCTTTGGGTTGAAGTGTTTTGAGGATGCGGACGTACTCTTGAAACAAAGTGCCACGAGCATCGCTGGTTCCTGCAACTCCAGCCGCCCTTCTCCCAGCTGCGGAAAAGGTTTGGCAGGGGGGGCCACCGATAATGAAATCTACGTTTAAATCAGGATTGGGGAAAAATTCTCGAATATCAATGCAAAGGGGTTGGGCGTTTTCTAACCTTTTTCCTGGCTGCGAGTTTTGGATGAGTGTCTGCACATATTTGGCTTCTAACTCAATCATCTGGACAATCTCAAACCCGCAATCATGGAAGGCGATATCCAGCCCACCGCCGCCAGAGAACAAGCTCAAGGTTCTAATGGGAGAATGCCCCTGTTGTTTGAACCATTGCCGCAGCGATAAACCAAATTGGTCGGGCCAGGCAGGGTTACGGCTGACGCCCAGTGCTTGCAGCATTGCCTGAAACCAGACAACTTGAGCCGGCTCAGTACTGGGTAAAGTCAAGGGGAGGGACAATTGTTGCATGAGTTCAGTAACTAGGGAGCGATCGCACGAGTATTGTGTTTCCACCATGCATTAGGTTACTACCTCACCAACACAGTCGCGGTTTAGTTATGGGAAAAGACACCAACTCAACCTTTTCCCTTTTCCCCTTCCCCTTTCCCCATCTCACGCATAGGTAACTTATTTTTTCGCAAGTCCTAATGGGCATAGGCAGGTATGGCTGTCACGTCCAAACACCTATCCAAACATCGATGTTCAATTTTATCCAGCAGAACTTTAATCAAAGCATATTGATTGACAACTGACGCGGGTACACTCAAACCCGTCATTTCCCGCATAGGAATTGGCACATCCTGGTCAAACTTAAACTGACCATCTTTGAGTTGAAACAAAGCACACACCTGCTGCAACACCTGAACTTGGAATAGATGTTTTAGTTGTTCCGTTTGTAAAACCCCTTGATTCTTTAGGCATAAACCTAGAGGTTGGTTGTTCGGATAGAAATCAACTAGCTTGGTGACGACCTGATTGCTAACCCAGTGGCGTTGCTGAATGAGTGAAATTAAACCTTGCTGGTCTAATCGGTTAGCTGCTGCCACAATGCGCCCCTTGTATATCCAGACGTAATGGGCTGGCGGCATTGTTGTTGGAAATTCTTGTAAGGCACGCAGTCTTAGCACGCCGGATTTACGTCCTTTATCGATAAACTGAAAAATTTCCGGCAGGGGAAAGTCTCTGAGAAAGCCTGTGGTAGACATAGCTGTTCAACTAAAGATTGAAAAATACTCAAGAGAGAACCAACTAAGATTTAAGCGCTATCCTCAGATTTTAGACTTTAGTTGATAAAAAGTTTAGGACTCTCTTAACAATTATCTATACTAAATTGCCTTCATTCGTTGGAATATAACAGAAAGTTAAGTTTAAACAAATCCTGTTGAGAAATACAAGCCTTGTGTTTCCTTGATTTCTCTTTATTCACCCGTGTAGAGCCACCAAGATTTCCATTAAAAAGTTGTATAGGGAAATACATATATTTTTTTAATCATGTATGAAATGCATGAAAATAATGCGTCATTATTCTCTAATTTTGGGAGCATCCCATTTTTGCAGAAATACTCTCATACCAAGCTGCGTTCAAAAATAGCAAGCTTCTCTCCCCCAGCTTCCCCAGCTTCCCCAGCTCCTCCAGCTTCGGTTTATTTACATAATTGGGATGCTCCCCTAATTTTGCGGGATATCAGATCCATCAAGCGTTTGTGCTGTAGGCTACTTGCTGGATGTATCTAGAAGAACAACTCCGTCGTTGCGGCCCTGATACCGACTTGCAATTAACTTTGTCATGAGTCATGAGTCACTAGTGCAAGAAGGCAGGAGGCAGAAGGCAGAAGGCAGAAGGCAGAAGGCAGAAAGCATATTGCTTGTACAGTAAGCTTTTTAACCTTTTTAAACTGGATAGTTATTTTCGCCATGCGGCACTAGTCATTAGTGGAATTTGGCTCTATCAAGCTTTCAGCTAATGACCAAGGACTAAAGACTAATGACAGCCTTCATGGACATCCACACAAATTTTAACGAGCGATCGCTGATGACTAGAAAACAGGCAATAAAAATGGGGAATTAGTAATTTTTTCCTACTCCCCATACCCTTCTCAACCTATTGGTGTTTTTCCAATCCTGCACTGACACTCTAGATGAATGGCTAGGTGTTGTTAATACGCTCAATTAAATCATCAAGTTCCTGTTGCATTTGGCTACAAACCTGTTCATAACAGGCATCGACATAATCGCGATCGCTAGCCGCTTCCCGTCCGTAGCGCTCAAACACAATCGGCGCACAGACACGAGTATGAATTTTCACGGGTAGTGGAATATTCGGCAAAGGCCCAAGCGACAAGCCCCAAGGTAATCCCAAATAGATGGGAAACACACCCATATCCGGCTCAAAAAACATAGGAACGCCCCATTCATACAGTTGTAGGGCCTGCTGGTAGAAATCTCCCAAAATAAATAGGGTATCGTGGGCACCGTGAGAAATAATCGGTACAATGGGCGCTTCTTCCCTCAGTGCCAGTTTAATGAACCCCTTACGCCCTGCAAAGTGAATGCGATCGCGCCAGTTGTGGGGACGGAACATATCTTGCGCCCCACCGGGATAGACGAGGACAGCCGCATCTCGCTGAAGGGCTGCGATCGCCATTTTGGGGTGAGCCATGATCGCCCCCACCTGTGCTGCTAACCGAGGCACTGTCGGAACTTTCCAAGCCAACGGATGCATCAGCCCATAGACTAAGCGATCGTAGCCAAACCGACAAAACCAGTCATACATGAACATTGAGGTATCGGGTGAGGCTGAACCGCCATTATGGGAACCGACAATCAACATCTTCCCCTGGGAGGGAATATGATGCCAGCCCTCGGTTTGAACCCGAAAGTAATGACGGTACAACCATTCCCACACCGGCATCCAAGCTTTAATCGCTTCAGGATTTCGATCTTCTAGTGACCAACCATCAAATTGATGGGAAGGAGTTTTAATGTTACTCTCCTGAGTGCCTGTTAAAACATTCAATAATTCAAACAATGTTTCTCAACCGCCCCAAACACCGCAATTGCGTTCTTTAGAATAAGCTGGCGTCAGCTTCAGTGGCAAATACAATTGGTATCATTAATTACCTTTCTTCTGATTTCTCAACTCGGACACTGACAGTTCGTTGTTGTGTAGCATCTTTGCCGCTTGCCACGGCGACGAGAACCATCATCATTTTTGCCACAGTCCACCGATTCGTCACGACATTGCACCTGATCGGAACAGATGGCTTCTCTGGGAAACACCCCCATATCTTTAACGGCAACATCTACGGTTAACGTACCCTGTTCGATCGCTGTGTTTTTGTCCCGAATCTCATACTCAAACTGATTCTTGCCCTCAAACACAGATAATGACTGACTGCGGTGGCGATCGCTAATTCCAAACTTAAAGCTTTCCGACGCTTGGCCCTTCTCGTATTCGCGATCGGTAAAGGGATAGGGGTCACTATTCATGCCTTGAGTCACATTCCTAATAATTACCCTTCTTCCCGGTGCGGGTGGCGTGGTTTCTGACACAAACTCGCTACTGAGGGAACTTGAAGAGATATCGGTGCCAGGACACTGCCCAACATATTCAACGCGCTTGAATTCAATTTGATTTTCTTGATAGCCTGTTTGGCTTCTCACCCGTAACTTTCCCGCCGTAGGATTCGCAGATAGCCCATCTGCTGACAGGACAACAGTCGCCAACAGGATAGCAGCAGTTGTGATCAGGGTGACAGCTAAAGCGGGAAAGCGTTTGGGCATCATTTTTATTCTCTCGTTGCGCTACAACAACGTGCGCTGTAATTTTACGTCCACAATACAATCCCTTTTACGCTCTACGCTTCACCTACTCAGCTAACCTCAATGGGTGATTTCGGGCTGCTAAGGAACTATTTGTGATGATTTTTTAACATTTCGCCCAAATAAGGTAAAAACTGTTAAATTGGATACAGAAATAAAATTTTAATCCAATCTGAATTGGAATTCTATCCAAGGTCAGATGTCAGACGGCAAAGAAGAGAAAGAGGGATGTTTGGGCAAACCTAAAAAAAGGTGCCTGCGCGTCCCTCGCCTCATCAAGAACCGTTGTAGTCAATCAAGTCGGAGGCGCAACACAATGAAACTCTCTTACCGTGGCGTCAGTTACGAAACCGAACCATCAATGCCGGAAGTTACTGAAAGCGAGGTTGGCGGTTTGTACCGAGGTCAAGCTTGGAGAGTTCACCGTCCTACGCCGTCGCGTCGTAGATATACAGCGCTCATCGATTTGATTTATCGCGGTGTTGCCTACAGACGTAGATAGGCAGCTATCAAGCTGCTGATATTCGTGCTTAAACAGTTTTAAAACAAGTAATCGGAGGCAAAGGATATGAAACTCTCTTACCGGGGTGTTAAATACGAAAACACATCACCTGTACTCGAAGTAACCGAAGGTGATATTGGCGGTACCTACCGGGGGCAATCTTGGCGATCGCACTATGTTAGACACATTCCGGAACCTGCACCTGTACATGATCTGAAGTATCGTGGCGTTGCTTATCGCACTAATCAATCCGCTGTAGCTGTGTCGGCTTCTGCGGCAGCAACTCGCTGCACGTTACCCGGTTATCACAAGCGCGAACGAGAAAAAGTGTTGGATGAGGTTTCGAGAACTCACCTTACCAACATCCGCAAAAATTTAGAACGCCGGATACAAGTTGCCAAAGCCAAAGGGGATGAGAAGCTGATGCGTCTGTTAGAGCAAGAGAAAATGACGCTTCCCCTGCAATAAGGTTTCTGAGGAACGGGAAATTTGTTGGTTTAATTAATACCCTGGGCGATCAAAAAGCGATCGCCCTTTTTTCATGATGTGAAAACCCCATATTGATGTATAGCTGTCGCCATAAAGATTAGGACTTTCTTTAACGGCCCAAACGACTAGGTACCAATAATCACCTTTTGCCATCTGCCATCTGCCATCTGCCTTTTGCGATAACATCTTGTAGCACTTGGAAGAGTGTCGATGCAATCCTGGTATCAATGCGTACACCCTCAGTAGTAAAAAACGCTAGGGTGGCAATAAGCTCTTGCGTTGAGAAATGTTTACATTAACTGGCAAAATCTTTCAGGTGCTACCACTAGGAGGTTGTTCTGATGCTTGAATCTTATCGTCAACATGTTGCCCAACGGGCGGCGTTAGGCATTCCGCCACTGCCACTCAATGCCCAGCAGACATCCCAACTGTGTGAACTGCTGAAAAATCCCCCAGCAGGTGAAGAAGAAGCGTTAATGGACTTATTGCGCGATCGCGTTCCACCGGGGGTGGATGAAGCGGCGTATGTTAAAGCCGGGTTTTTAACGGCAATTGCTAAGGGTGAAATCACCAGTCCTCTGATTAGTCCCCAAGGGGCGATCGATTTGTTGGGGACAATGGTAGGGGGTTATAACGTCCAATCCTTAATCGATCTGCTCAAATCTCAGGATGAACTTTTGGCGGATGAAGCTGCGATCGCATTAAGTAAGACCACTCTAGTATTTGATGCCTTCAACGATGTGCTTGCCCTGTCAGAAGTTAATCCTTACGCCAAGCAGGTAATTGACGCTTGGGCCCAGGCCGATTGGTTCATTCGCCGTCCCAAGCTGCCGGAAGCGATTACTGTGGCTGTGTTCAAGGTGCCGGGAGAAACCAATACCGACGATTTATCCCCCGCCCCCCACGCCACAACTCGCCCGGATATCCCCTTGCACGCTACGGTGATGCTGGAATCGCGGATACCGGGAGGGCTAGAAACCATTGCCCAACTCAAAGAAAAAGGGTATCCTGTTGCTTACATTGGGGATGTTGTAGGTACTGGCTCATCCCGCAAATCAGCAATTAATTCCTTACTGTGGCATATTGGCGACGATATTCCCTTCGTTCCCAACAAGCGGAATGGGGGATATATTTTGGGTGGAAAGATTGCCCCCATCTTCTTCAACACGGCTGAAGATTCTGGTGCATTGCCCATTGAGTGCGATGTCTCCCAGATGGAAACGGGAATGGTGATTACCATCCATCCCTATAAAGGGGAAATCACCAACGAAGCGGGAGAAGTAATTTCCACCTTCACCCTCAAACCCGATACCATTCTCGATGAAGTGCGTGCAGGTGGACGGATTCCTCTATTAATTGGGCGTTCCCTCACCGACAAAACCCGCGAAGCTTTGGGATTAGAACCCAGTACCCTGTTCACCCGTCCCACAATGCCAGAGGATACGGGCAAAGGCTTCACCTTGGCACAGAAAATGGTGGGGAAAGCCTGCGGTTTACCGGGTGTTCGTCCCGGCACATCCTGCGAACCTGCGATGACGACGGTTGGTTCTCAGGATACCACTGGCCCCATGACTCGCGACGAATTGAAAGAACTCGCTTGTCTAGGATTCAGTGCGGACTTGGTGATGCAAAGCTTCTGCCACACGGCAGCGTATCCCAAACCCGTGGATATCAACACGCATAAAGACTTGCCGGATTTCTTCTCCACTCGCGCTGGTGTGGCCTTGCGTCCTGGTGATGGCATTATCCACTCTTGGTTAAACCGGATGTTGCTACCGGATACCGTAGGCACTGGCGGCGACTCCCACACTCGCTTTCCCTTAGGAATTTCCTTCCCTGCCGGTTCCGGGTTGGTTGCCTTTGCGGCAGCGTTGGGGGTAATGCCGTTGGATATGCCGGAATCGGTGTTAGTACGGTTTAAGGGTGAATTGCAACCGGGGGTAACACTGCGGGATATTGTGAACGCGATTCCCTACGTTGCGATGCAACAAGGCAAGTTAACGGTTGCTAAACAGAACAAGAAAAACGTCTTCTCCGGACGGATTATGGAGATGGAAGGCTTGCCTGATTTGAAAGTTGAGCAAGCATTTGAACTCACTGATGCAACAGCGGAACGTTCTTGTGCGGGTTCCACCATTAAGCTGAGTACAGAGACGGTTTCCGAATATCTCCGTTCCAACGTAGCACTGTTGAAGAATATGGCGGCACGGGGTTATCAAGATGCGCGTACCATCATGCGACGTGTTGCCAAAATGGAGCAATGGTTAGCAAATCCTGAGTTAATGTCTGCCGATGCAGATGCGGAATATGCAGATATTATCGAAGTGGATTTGAACGAAATCAAAGAACCGATTGTTGCTGCACCGAATGACCCGGATAATATCAAGTTAATGTCCGAATGTGCGGGTGACAAAATTGATGAAGTGTTCATTGGTTCTTGTATGACCAATATTGGTCATTACCGCGCTGCGGCCAAGATATTAGAAGGTGCAGGAACGGTAAAAGTTCGGTTATGGATTTGTCCTCCCACCCGGATGGATGAAAAGCAACTGCGGGAAGAAGGGATTTATGACACCTTTGCGGCGGCAGGTGCTAGGACTGAAATGCCGGGATGTTCTCTATGTATGGGGAACCAAGCGCGAGTCGAAGATGGCGCGACAGTGTTTTCAACCTCTACCCGGAACTTCAATAACCGCATGGGGAAAGATGCGCGAGTTTATCTCGGTTCTGCGGAATTAGCTGCAGTTTGTGCGTTGTTAGGCCGGATTCCCACAGTGGAAGAATACATGGACATTGTGACGGAGAGACTTAATCCGTTTGCGGGTGATTTGTATCGGTATTTGAACTTCGATCAAATTGCTAATTTCGAGGATGAAGGCCGCGTGATTCCGTTGGAAGAAATGCCCAAGATTGAAGATATTTTGGGGATGCCTACAGCAGCAGGTCGATAGTGCTTGACAACGGTGGGGGTGTATTGCAATACGCCCCTACGACTTAAATCCAGGCTACAGCAGAAAGTTGATGAGTAGATTTTTCAAGGGTGTCGCCGTTATCCTAACAGTGATAGCAGCCATATTAATAATTTTGACAGCAGTGCATTTAGTCTGGCAGAGCCTAGACTACTCGTCCTCTCCTAACACGATTTATATTCCGCCTGCCAGCTATGTTCTCCAATATTATATTCTCGTTCTACTCATTGCTAGTGCAGTTGAGATTGCATTGTTCTGGCTACTAGTATTTCTTGATATTATATCCCGACGCCACGGTATAATTGCTAGTTTAGTCCTCGTTATCCTAGTAGGAATTGTTATTTTAATATCGATGATTGTGACGTTCTGATAAGTAGACGATAATTAATAAAGTAGGGTGGGTAATGCCCACCCTATTTTTCCAATATTGAAAATGAGCGTCACGCAATGCTGTTGGAATTAAAGCGATTTAATATACCGCCAGGTCATAAAGTATTTCTAGAGGATGTAAGCTGGCAAGAATTTGAAACTCTTTTAGAAGAGTTAGGAGAACATCGGGCGTCAAGGATAGCATATGAGAACGGAATATTAGAAATTATGACGCCCTTGCCAGAGCATGAAGCCAGAAAGCTCTTTATCACTAACTTTATTGGAATTCTGCTAGAAGAACTAGATATTGATTTTTATCCTCTGGGTTCTACTACCTTTAAAAATGAAGATATGCTCAAAGGAATAGAACCCGATAACTGCTTTTATATTCAAAATGAAGCCGCAGTTAGAGGAAAAGAACGATTAGACTTATCCGTCGATCCTCCTCCAGATTTAGCCTTAGAGATAGATGTAACTTCTCGTACTCATCCGAGTATTTATGAAGCCTTAGGAGTACCTGAACTTTGGCGATTTGAAAAGGGGAAGTTACAGATTAATGTGTTACAGGATGGGAAGTATATCGAGTCAGAATTTAGTCCAATTTTTCCTAACTTACCCCTTGTTGAGGTAATTCCCCAATATTTAAGTCAGGTAAAGATTGTGGGTAGGAATAAGACAATGAGAGCTTTTAGAGCTTGGGTACGGGAACAAATTACAGGAAAATGAAATTTTAGCGGGTTGTTAAGGTAGGGAAAGATGAGATGGAGGAAGAAAGTATGCCTGAGCAAGATTTGAGTAGTGCAACCAACACATCGAGTCCCGAAAGTGCTTCCCAACAAGACAACTCTGCTGCAAGTGACAACCACGTCCTAGCCAAGTTAATTCTAGAAATCCAGCAAACACCAGAAGAATACTTGCCGAACTTACTGCAAATCGTGCGCCTATTTCGCGAAAGCGTCACCATGAAACCAGTGCGATCGGATGCTTATGCCAAGGCGATGGACGAAATCAAGAATCCTGACCCTGTAAAGAAAGGAGTGCGGCAGATGGCGCTGAGTGAACTGCTTAGACAATGGGAAGAAGAAGGAGATGAACAGGAGCAAACAGAAACCGCCGAGATTCTGCGTAAGGCGTTAGAAGAAGATCCCATATCGATATAGACCATTCCATGAGCAGAATAGTATTGCTGGATTCTGGCCCTTTAGGAATGGTGACAACTCCTAAAGCGAAGCCCCCCATATATCAGGAGTGCAAACTTTGGTTTAATTCTCTAGAACCAAAAGGTTACACAGTAGTGCTGCCTGAGATTGCTGATTATGAGGTGCGGCGTGAGTTGCTTCGAGCAGGTAAGGTGGCAGGGATTAGACGACTTGATCAACTCAAAGCTGCAATTACCTACCGTCCTATTACTACAGAAGTGATGCTCGAAGCGGCTGAACTCTGGGCGGAAGCACGCAGGAGAGGACGACCAACAGCAGACCCCAAAGCCCTTGATGGAGATGTAATTCTGGCGGCTCAGGCTACATTAGTGGCACAGGAGGGGAATGAAGTTATAGTTGCTACAACTAACGTAGGGCATTTGTCTCAATTCGTTGATGCCCGTGAATGGCGGTTCATTCAGTAATATTGTTTATGCATGGATAATCAGGCGCGTGTGGCAGATGGTGTAACGGTGTTCTCGACTTTGCGTGGAATTTTAAGAGTAGGTTAGGCTAAGGTTATACGAGATATGCCCGCTTGTGCAGGCTTCTTAGCAACAGTTGGGAGTATTCCATCTGGGGTTTGGGCAACATGCCCTTTATCCGATATAGAAGCAATACGAATATAAATACTAAAAATGAAGGCATCAGAAACCAGTCTGCGGAACTTATTAGAAGGCGCTAAACAGTTTCAAATACCGCTTTTTCAAAGACCTTATTCTTGGAAGAAAGAAAACTGGGAGACTCTCTGGGAAGATTTGATGAGTCTCTACAATGACGAAGTAAAAGGCTTTTATTTTCTTGGACCTATTGTAACCCAATCAGTACCTGGAACAGCAGAAGGAATATCTCCATTTATTGTTATAGACGGGCAACAACGTCTTACAACTCTTACCATTGTCTTGGCAGCACTACGCAACTATCTAAAAAAATCTGACTCTGAGAAGGCAGAAGAAGTACATAATTTATACTTAATAAATCAGTACAAAAAAGGTGATGATATATACAAAATACTACCAACTCAAGACGACCGTGAAGTATATAAGAGCATTATCCAAAGTAAGAAAATCAAGGATTTAAAAAAAGAAGGACAAATATATGAAGCTTATAAATTCTTCGATAGCAAGTTAAAGAAGCCAGATCCAGATGAAGAAATTTTTCTAGACTACTCTAAATTCAGAAGTATATTGTTAGAACGTTTAGTATTAGTCAATATTACTTCTGATGATGGCGATAATCCATACCTTATTTTTGAAAGCTTAAATAATAAGGGTGAAGAACTAACTCAAGCAGACTTAGTACGTAACTATATATTTATGAAATTGTCTCCTGAAGAGCGAGATGAAATATACAAGACTGAATGGTTGCCTCTTCAAGATAGTTTTAAGACTAATAAGGAAAATAAGGGCTATGCAGACGAACTGACTAACGCATTTTGGTTCTATCTGCGTAAAGATGGAGAGGCAGTCAACCAAAAAGAAGTTTATAAAGCAATCAAAAAACGCTTTGACGACGCAGCTAAAAGCTCTGAAAAACCAGAATTAGGCATTAAAGCTGAGTTACAGAAACTTATACAATTCACAAACTACTATCAGCGTCTTAATTTTTATGGAAAAGAACCAGAACCTCGGCTAAGATATTGGTTCGAGCGCTTAATGAGGTTGGACTTTACTACTTGTTATATATTTCTCATTAGTATTTATCATGAATATGAGGAAGAACGCTTATCTATTGAAAAGTTTGAAGAAATTTTACGTTATTTAGAGTCTTATTTTGTGCGTCGTTTATTTGCAAGAGTTTCTACTAAAACTCTAGGAACGGTCTTTAATAACTTGTACTCTGAAGTAAAAAAAGAAAATTCTGCTGATTTGGTTGATGGATTACGCAAAGTTTTGAAGGGCTATGATAAGACTAAAGTATGGCCAGATAATGATGTATTTCGTCAAGGAATTATCACTGAAAGTGTATATACAAAAAGCTTGAATGATAGAACAAAACTTATTTTAGAGAGCCTAGAGGCATCTCTAACTAAGGAGAAAGTTAATCCTGATAATTTAACTATTGAACATATCATGCCCCAGACATTGACAAAAGAATGGAAAACGATGTTAGGGGTAAATCATGCGACTATTCATAAGAAATGGCTGCATACTTTAGGTAATTTGACGATAACAGGCTATAATTCTGAGATATCCAATAAACCTTTTGAAGATAAATTGAGTCGCTTAGAAGATAGCAATGTTACTTTGAATCAATATTTCCGAAAAATAAAAGTAGATGTTTGGAATGAAGAGGCAATCAAAATTCGTGCTGAATATTTAGCCGACATAGCGATTAAAGTATGGCCTCGGTAAGAGTAGTGAGCTGCTCAGAAAATATCTCTGATATTGGCTATAAAATGGTGTTCTAGTACTACACAGTAAAGACATCTATCGCTACTTTCCTTAACTGCGATCGTTCCTTAGATGCGATCGTACTCACCCAGAAGCAAGCGCGATCGCGCCTCCATTCCCACAAATGCGATCGCTCCTTTCCGTTAAGCCAACCCTCGTATGTACGAGGAAGAAGGAACCTGGACAATCTCCTAATACCAACTCATCTATCTGTATACTCAGATTTTGTACCAGTCGCAATAACCCACTAGGGGTTTAAACCCCACAGCGAGTAGCTAAAGTCGTCTAAAGACGACTGGATGAGAATTTTAGTCCATTTTAGTGGACTTGAGCTATTAGCCCGGAATTTGAACTCTGGGCGGTTTTCGGGCTTACTGAGAATGATGCAAACTGACGAAGAGCAAGGATGCGTGATTCGTTGTCAAGCTTCCTGTGATGAAGATGAAGATGATTTTTAGTTTCTAACTTTGTTGGAGAGTACTATAGAGGGCTTCAACATTTTTACGGGTAGCAACCGTAAAGGGATGATCTAAACCTAAGTGTTGTTCGCAAATTTCCAATGCTTTGACAGACAAAGGTTCTGCTTCTGCATAGCGCTCCTGAGCGTAGTAAATCCACGCTAAATTATTCAGCTTAGAGGCGACATCAGGATGATCTGAGCCAAGGTGAGCTTGAGTCAGAGAGAGTTCTTGTTCGCGCCAAGGTGCAGCTTGATCATAGAATCCTTGACTTTGATAGAACCAGCCTAAGCCTGCATAACATTCAATTAAATCCTCTTCACTCAGACAATATTGAAGTGTTGTGGTTGCTTCTATAAGGTGGGGTATAGCGGGCATGGCAGCTTCAATCAAATCCTGAGCCGATGAGTCGGGAATTTGCTTCGCTACAGCCACCATGACTTGACAAAATGCATCTTTTATATTTTTTGAAAGCTCTAATTTATGCAGTTTCTCTCGCAACAATTCCCAAATTAACGGATGCAACTGGTAAGTTTTCTCTGCTGTACATTGAAGGAGATGCCACTGCTCTATTTGACTTCTGGCAACTTCCAAATTTTCTAACAAGGATTGAATCAGGTTTTCTATCTCAGCTTCTGAATCTTGTTGTGAGATATCGAGTAATTTTCCCAACAAAGCTCCCGGTAAGTAAACTTGACCATATACACTTTCTACCTGTGCCCAAGGAATGGGGGCTAAGGCAAACAGACTCAGCAGACAGCCTAACTCCTGAACTTCTTGATTTAAGCGGTTCCACGTTAATTCAAATACTGCTGCTACACCGAGCTGAGTTGCCAAATTCCTCGTACTATCATCTTGATGCAGGATGAGAGACTGGGAAGCAAGCAACTGTTTTTGCAAGCGCGATCGCATTTTCTCCAACGATAAATTCCGCTCTTGCTCTAGATATCGCCCCATTAACTCTACCCCTAAGGGCAAATATCCCAGCAATTCACACAGTTGTTGGGCTATCCCTCCTTGTACCTCCTGATTAGGAGCAGATGAAGTCTTGGTTTTGCCTTGTTTCGAGGTAATCCCAAAAGGCTTACCTCTTGTATCTTTTACTCGGTATGTTCCGATGCTCGATGCCAATAATTCCAAGGCAGCAGGTGGTGTTAGAACCCCTAAAGGTAGTATCTGCACTGGGTTTTCCAGTTGCAGCCTGGTGGTGATTAATACCTTAAACCGAGATGACGATGGTAGATAAGGCTGGATTTGAGTATAGTCGGTGACATGATCGATGATGACTAATACTCTCTGATTACTCTCTTGATCGTGGGAGGCAAGCAGAGATGTCCAGTATTGCCAACAGTAGGTAACTTGTGCGGTGGGAGTCAGGTTATCGGGAATCGTGAAATGGGGGAAATGCGATCGCACCAATTCTACAATCTGCACTCCCATATCAGCACGAGCCAATAACCAGCAAATACCGCCCTGGTAATGGTTCACGTTCGCCTTGGCATACTGAATAGCGATCTCAGTTTTGCCAATACCAGTGATGCCTGCGATCGCAACTTGGTCGTTTTCCTGTAACATCTGATGCAAGCTTTCGAGTTCGCGATCGCGCCCGACGAATTGACTAACTCCACTTTGGGGAATCGTTTCGTAGCAGTAAGGCAATTTGGGGTTACTACTCCCTGATGGCGATACGTTTTGGCTGTTCTGGCTCATGCGCCTGTTCCTAAGTCTTCCTCTAGGCTATCAATCCACCAGCACTCCTGGTGAACCTTATCCTGTTTGTGCAAAGGTTGGCGAGATCTGCTGCCAATAGCCACGCTGACGTTTGTGCCTGATTTTACGATTGCAACAAAATGAGTGAGTTATCACTGCTACTCTTTACTCGTCAGACTCCATGCGCTTTTCGCGCACAAAGAAAGAATCAAAATCTTTCCCTCCTAACTCCTGACTCCTGACTCCTGACTCCTGACTCCTAACTCCTGACTCCTGACTCCTGACTCCTATTTTCAGATTAGAGGTAAAAGGAGAATATTTTTTAACTCGCTGAAGACCGGATTAAGAAAAGCATGAAAAAAGTCATCCCGCAGATAAAAGCTGGGGGATGAATGGTTTATTTACTATCAGTTTTTTATTGTGGAATCCCACTTTGCATCATCATCAAAACAAAAACACCCACGCTAGTGGCTACTAAAACAACACTCAGCGCCACTGATTCACCGAGATGTTTTTTTGTTTTTGAAACGTTCATTTTTTTTGTTTTCTTCTAAAGGTATTTAATGAAGAATAGCAGCATCTCCTCAATTTTTCTAAGGAAAATACATCTTTCTTAATTTAATGCGACTTAAGTTAATAATTTAAAAGGATTGCACTTCAGAAAAATGTGAAGGAAAGTATCAATGCTCTCCTCCAGGGAGCATCCCATTTTTGCAGAAATACTCTCATACCAAGCTGCGTTCAAAAATAGCAAGCTTCTCTCCCCCAGCTTCCCCAGCTTCCCCAGCTCCCCCAGCTTCGGTTTATTTACATAATTGGGATGCTCCCCTCCTCCACATCTCAAAATTGACATAAAAGTCAGTATTTAAGAGCTAATATTTTTGTTTTTAGCCCTTTTAGAAACATATAAGCAGTTTATCGACTTCTATCTTGGCGTTGTCGGCTCTAAGGATGAATTTTCTTCGCATACGATCGCCAAGTTTTAATCGGTTGGAAGCCAACAGATTGGTAAAGCCGCATCGCACCTGTCAAACTTTGAGCATCTACACCAAGCTTCACCTGTTCTATACCTGCTGCCTGTAGCTGCTTCATCACAGCCAGTAACAGCGATCGCCCCAGCCCTAACTTGCGGAAGCCTCGCCCCGTACCCAAAAACTCAATCCAGCCTTCGTTGCGTTCACTACACCCATTCTCTGCCCAGTTGATGGAAGCGACGCAGAAAGCGGCAAATGTGCCATCTGGTGCTACCGCTACTAAGTTAAGTTCGGGTTTATAACTTGGGTTATTGAGGAAGTATCTGGCTGTCTCTGCTGTGAATTGGTAGTTTCCCCAGTGATCGCTGAAAGATTCATTGAAAAGTTCTACCCAAGCGTTGAGATCGCCCAGCGGAACTTGAAAGTTGTGTTTATGGGTTGAAAGCGGACGCAGTGTAAAGCCAGTAGGTAGTGAGGATGAGGGAATGGGTTGATTTAGGGAAGACGCCACTGTCAAAAATGAGCGATCAAGAGTGAAACCTTGTTTTTCTAAACGCACTAGGCGTTCAAATCTGTCTTCACAGCAACGGGTATGTAGTTGTACTGGTACACCTCGCTCTCTTTGTACTTCACCCATACGTTGTTCGCTCCACTGAAGAATTTCGGTTTGCAAGGTGGTGCCGCGCCAAGTGGGGTGAATGTCAAAGTACAGGCAACCTTCAATCTCATCGTCCTGCTCAGATATGAACAATTGTCCGAAGCCAATGAGATTTCCATTGGGTTCTTTCCAAATGCGTAAATCAGACTCTCTGTCCCCATCCGGTGCCTCAAAGAACCGTTGTAGATCGCTAACTAATGTATCTTCATTCAACTGGCCCGTAGGATTATTGAATTTGACCAAATCAATGATGTCTGCAAAGAGCCTTGCAGACTTTGCACTATGCTTCTTAACTGCCAATGAATAGCAGTGATTCTCAACTACAGAGGGGCGTATTGTTAAAGTAGTCATAGAAATCTTACAGTCCAGAACAACGGACTGATTACATTCAAATTAGCTATTGCAAAAGGGAAGAAAAAGACTGAAGTAATGAGGAAAATCCTCAGTTTGTGAAATGCCTTAATGAATAATTTGACCGTTGAGATTTATCGTTTAGGGAATTGTCTTGCATTTGTTACAGAGCGCTTATCTCGCCTGCTAAGGATAGACAAAATACCTATCTCAGGGAAGGATTACAGGTAAGATGAGCGTTCGGTTGGAGAATTAATTTCTGAAAATCCCTTGAACAAAAGTCTCGCAAGCTAAATTAAACCGCGAGGGCTATTTTTTTATTCAGTCTTGTATAGAGGTACAAACTCCATGAATACCCATGCTAATAGAGCTTGTACATCCCGATTTGCCACACCTGAATACGGTGTAGTTGAAGCGCTAAGTAAAATTTCTTGCTAGACACCCATGAACTTGCGTTCAAAAGGAAGGATGAAAATCCTCTTACTCTCTCCGCGTCCGGAGCGTCCCGCGTCTCCGCGTCTATTTTTAGATTAGATTGAGGCGAATTATCTCGCCCTTGGTGACACATAAAAATCTCACTTCCGGGTTTATTTCACGCCTACCATCAGTGATATTGTTTGCACTTCCAACACAATATATTTACCCGAGTGGGTAAGGTTGGCACCGATGAGAGTGTGCAATTTTTACTTGTATATATTATAGCTCAATTCATCCCAGGATTTGATGTTTTAACAGTAAGAAAGCGAAATAAAAATGATGTAACAATTCACTTAGTCAAGCCCCGTTCGAGGGCGAAGCGTACTAACTCCGTGCGACTATTTGTCCCTGTTTTGTTAAACAAACGGCTGACATACTTTTCGACATTGCGTACACCTGTTTTCAACCGTCGGGCAATTTCTTTATTCATCAACCCTTGGGAGACTAAATCGAGAACGCTCTGCTCTCGGGGTGTAAAGTTAATATGAATAGGTGAGAGGGTTTGCACAGCACTGCTTTGCAGTTTTAGCATCTCCTGGACTTCAGCAATTTGTCCTACAATCTTATCCAGATTGGCATCTCCCATTGCTAGAGTACGACGCCCTAACAAATTTTTAACAATGGCAACGAGTTCGTCTGAATCAAATGGCTTCGGTAGATAAGCATCAACACCTGCCGCATACCCTTGAATCCGGTCTGAGGTCATTCCTCTGGCTGTAAGAAAGACCACGGGCAAAGACTTGAAGCGAGGGTCTTCTCGCAGCTTTTTGAGGAACTGATACCCATCGACCTGAGGCATCATGATGTCAGAAATCACTAGGTCTGGTGTTTTTTGCTGCATCATCTGCCACGCTTCATCCGCATGGCTGGCAACCTGTACGGCAAAACCACCCACTTCTTCTAAATAGTCTTTGACTGCTACTCGTATTCCTGGTTCGTCGTCTACTAGTAATAGTTGTCCTGGCATCTATCTTTCCTCGCCGCTACTGCTGATTATTTCGTCAAGCCATGTTCGAGAGCGTAGCGTACTAACTCCGTGCGACTATTGGTTCCTGTTTTGCTGAATAAGCGGCTGACATACTTCTCGACATTACGCACACTGGTTTCTAGGCGTCGAGCGATTTCTTTATTCATCAACCCTTCTGCAACTAAATCTAAGACACTTTGTTCGCGTGGCGTAAAGTCAATGCGAATTGGGGCAGGTGTTTGAGCAATACCCCCTCTATGATCTAACATGGCTCGAATTGCCGCAATCTCTTGAGCAATTTGCTCTAAGTCTGTGTTGCTCCCCGTTTCTCCAGAATTTGTAGTGCGACGCTCCAATAAGTTCTCAACAATCGCGACCAATTCATCGGGGTCAAACGGCTTCGGCAGATAGGCATCAACACCGGCTTGATAACCCTGAATCCGGTCTGAAGTCATTCCTCTTGCTGTGAGAAACACTACGGGCAAAGACTTGAAACGAGGGTCTTCTCGCAGCCTTTTGAGGAACTGATACCCATCGACCTGAGGCATCATAATGTCAGAAATCACTAGGTCTGGTGTTTTTTGCTGCATCATCTGCCACCCTTCATCAGCATGGCTGGCAACCTGAACATCAAAACCACCCACTTCTTGTAAATATTCTTTGACCGATACTCGTACCCCCGGTTCGTCGTCTACTAGTAATAGTTGTCCTGGCATCTATTTTCCTTTACCGCTACTTCTTTAAATTTAACGGAAATAGTATGATTGAATTACTCCCAAAGGCTGATTCAAGCTAGTCTATCGGGCAGTTAGGAATAGTCTGACCATATTCCTGTAAGCGATTTTAGGATTAATCGCTTTGAGGCAAATCCTTTCGATAATCCCCTATAGTACTTCAAGATAAGAGCTGAACGCTAAGCTTTACTAAAGTATATAAGCAGCAGCTTGATTAGATTTTCCAGTTACCCAAGGCGACAGAAAGCCAATTCATTCCCAGGATTGGATGAATAGCCGTTTATCAGCAAACTTGTGAATGGATTTAGGATTAGACGCCCATGAACTTACGTTCATAAAGAAGAAATGAGAATTTTTCTTAGTCCTTCTGCCTTCTGCCCTTCTGCCTTCTGCCCTGGAACCTTATTTTCACGTTAGATGTCCATGCACTTTGGGTACGAACATTGGGATGAAAATCATTCTTCCCCTGTTAAGGAGTTCCCCGTTAAGGAGTTCCCTATTTTTAGATTAGGATTTGCCCCTTATGTAGTGCAGGAGGATACCAGTAGTGAGGGAGGAGGTATTCTTCCTATGGCTCTCTCCCCCTACTACTGCTTTGTTTCATGCAATCCTTAACCGCCCATGTTCGTAGCAAAACCTAACAAAACCAGAAGACCATTAACGAGGTAAAACACAGCTACAATTTTTGTCTCTGACCAACCACTGAGTTCCAGATGATTATGAAACGGTGACATTTTCAACAAACGCTTACCGATGCCATTGGCATCTTTTGTGGCTTTGTAGTAACCCACTTGGGCAATGACGGATAGGGATTCTACAAAGAAGATACCGCTGATGATAAATAAGACCCAAAGATTTTGGCTCAAAAGACCGATCGCGGCTAGTCCACCGCCTAGTGCTAAAGAACCCGTATCGCCCATAAACACTGTAGCCGGATGGCGGTTATGAACGACAAAACCCAGGCAACTGCCAGCCATACAGGCACAGAACACCATTAAACCGGGTGAGGTTGGCGCAACTAGCGCACCGAATCCTAAAAAAGCGATCGCACAAGTCCCCGCCGCTAATCCGTCCACCCCATCGGTGAGATTGGTGGCATTACTTTCAGCCATTAGCACAAATACAGCCAACGGCCAAAACAGGAAGCCTAATGGTAAGACTATCCCTAAAGGCAAGTGAATTGTGGTGATACTCGCTGGCTGGCTTCCAGCTAACCACAAACAAAACAGGCAACCAACAGTTAGTTGTAGCGCCAATTTGGTGCGGGGTGAAATCCCTTTATTGGACTTGCGCCGGACAATTTGCCAATCATCCAACAAGCCAATCCCGGCATAGGCGAGAGTCACAAGACCGACAACGAATACTTCAGAAACGTCTTGCCCTCTCATGACGAATCCCGACCATAACCAAGCCACAGCTACTGCCACTGGGACAAAAAACAGGCCACCCATTGTCGGAGTGCCTGCCTTTCGTAAGTGGGTTTGGGGCCCTTCCTCACGGATAATCTGCCCCATTTTGAGTGCTTGTAGAAGAGGGACTGCCCAGTAACCCAATGCTGCTGTAATCAAGGCACACAGTAGCAGCGGTAGGGTCATTGAGAGGTCTGATAAGAGTGAGCGCCCTGCTGTCCAATCCAGAATCAAGGCTCCCAAGCTCAACCCAACTGTTAATACAGTTAGGAGTCTAGGACCGGTCAAATTTAACGACTGCCTAGAAGATATCTTTGCATCAACCACAGGCTTTCCATTCCTTAATCGAACTCCTCACAACCGACGCAATAAAATGCGTCTTTACGATTCCCGTTTGACCGACGGTACTCATGGGAATCGTAACATCATATCCGACGCTTTCAATCAATCAAGAAAGCAAATCTACTTATAGGCGGCTTCAAGTCAGTAACAATTGAGTTATGTTCAGAACAATTAATAGCGGAAAATTGCCGCAACTAGTGATTGGGCTGGAACGCGATCAGATTGCACAGCAAACACAGTGCCACCATTCAAAATGGTATGAATCGCTGCGAAATCCAACAAGTCCTCATCACCAGGCTGTTCTTGTTCGTGCAGTTGCACCGTATTGCTTTGAGGGTCAAAGCTACCCCACTGCTGTTGGCCTACCGCTACAAACAATGAGTCAATGCGTTGGTAGTAGGCCGCCTTGACTACTTCTTTCAGGTCGTCGGATACCTGATCCTGATTATTTCCAGAAAATTCTCTGTAACGTTCAGTTGCATCTTGCTCAGCTTGCAGAAAGTGAGGTTCGACAATCGCCCAAGCTTGCTCGTGTAACTCTTCAGGTGTCGAGATTTTTTGATTGCCAGTGATACCCTCTTCCAAAAGATGAGGGTAGGTATTTGCCTCTCGGTAAATGGGAAAGAGATATTCCACACCCGCTATCACTAAAGGCGCTTGCTCACCATTGAGGTAATCGAACACTCCCTTATCAACGATGTGAAAGTATTGCAGGATTTGCTGTCTGTTATCATCGGTTTCCGGACTCCCCTGCCCGTGAGAAGATCCTCCCCTCTGAAAAGGATTGGAAGTTCCCCCTCTTGAGGTGTTAATCCGGTTCTGGATTCCCTTGTCTTGCCAGTCATACTGGAGGGCTTCAGAAAGACTGGGCGGGACATTTTCCAAATCCACCTCTTTGATGCTGTAGCGCGACCCCTCAAATAACTTGATCCCTTCTTGGCTCAGATCTAGTAAATAAAATCGTCCATCGCCGTTGAGTAGGGGTAGCAGTGGCTTGAGGTGAAAGCGATCGCTAACCACAACGACTTCCTCAAACTCTAGCGGCATACGGTAGTAGCGAAAGAAGCCCGGAGCAATAAACAGTGCCAATCCAGTATCTTGATGACGCCAGAAATCTTCGTGGTCAAGGTCTCTTGCCGGTTCAAGGAGTCTTACAGCATCGGTATGGTCAAGACCATTCTCATCTTCAATCAGGCGTTCTTCCGCCTGCTTCATAAGATTTTTGAAGCGAATTGGGTCTTGACGGATGTCTGGCCCTGCTTTATGTGTAGGCATGAAAATAGAGACACATGGATTCTTAGGTGTTGTGGCAACAGCTTTGAGTTCCTCGATTGAGAGTACTGACATGAGGTTAAACTCCTATCTATTAGTTAAAAATTCAAAACAGGAATGATAAAGCCAGCCAGCGACGATGCGTCGTGGCTAAATTTGTGCTTTTTTGTTTCTTTGCAGTAAAGGTTAAGCCAAATCGACTAAACCTGCCCTTATTGCAACGAAGACAATGCCTCAATTCATCTTCCTTACGATAGGCAAGTGCTGCCAGTACTTAAGCCACAGCGTTTCCACCCAAAGGAAAATTGCTCCAGCAAGGGTTAGTGTTTGGTTAATTCAGCTTGAAGTCTAGCAAGGCTTTCATACTCTCCTTGGAAGCGTTCCAGAAGGCGAGTGAAAATGGGGAGAATCTTTTTGTAGGTCTCAACGTGAGCGGCAATGGGTTGATGTTGATGCGTTTTGCCAATCATCTCAGAAACGATGTCGAAAGATGAGATTTCGTTGAGGGCATAAAGCCCTAACACCGCCGCTCCCAAACAAGAACTTTCATACTGTTCGGGTACAGTCACTTCTCGATCAAAGACATCTGCCATCAGTTGTCGCCAAAAATGCGATCGGGCAAACCCACCCGTTGCTTGAATTGTTCTGGCTTTGCCTGTAAATGATTCGAGTGCCTCTAAAACCAAGAATAAATTGAACACAATGCCTTCTAATACAGCTCGTACCAGATGGGCTTTGTTGTGGCTCAAATTGAGACCGAAAAAGGAACCTCTAGCGTTGGCATCCCAAAAAGGCGATCGCTCTCCCATTAAGTAAGGGTGGAAAATCAGTCCCTCCGATCCAGGGGGAACCGTTTGGGCGAGCATTGTGATCAAATCATAAGGGTCTTTTCCCAGTCGCTGGGCTGCCCTGACTTCCGTATCCGTTAGCTGGTCGCGCACCCAGCGCAAGGCAATTCCACCGTTATTGACGGCCCCCCCAATAACCCAATGGTTTTCAGTGAGAGGGTAGCAAAATAACCGCTCTTGAGGGTCTGTCACTGGGCGATCGACCACTGCCCGCACTGCCCCACTTGTACCGACGGTAACGACGACAATGCCTGGTGCGATCGCTCCTAATCCTAAATTTGACAACACTCCATCACTCGCACCGACTACGGTGGGGGTATCTGCTGGAATGCCCAAGGAACGAGCAACTTCTGCCTGAATTGGCTTCAAGATATGTGTTGTTGGCACCAATTCCGATAGTTGTGCTGCCGTAATACCTGCAATTGAGAGTGCTTCTTTGTCCCAGTCGAGTTTTTCTAAGTTCAGCAAACCCATTGCTGAGGCAATGGAGTAATCAACAATATACTGCTGGAAAAATCGATAAAAAATGAATTCTTTAATTGAAATAAATTTTGCTGCTCGCTCAAAGATTTCAGGATGCTCGTTTCGCAACCAAACAAGTTTCACCAAGGGGGACATGGGATGAATGGGAGTTCCCGTTCTCAAATAAATTTCGTGTCCCTGCTGCTCTTGCTTAATTTTTAAAGCCCACTTAGCACTGCGATTATCAGCCCACGTCATGCTCCTAGTCAGTCGATTTCCTTGGGCATCAACAGCAATCAAGCTATGCATGGCAGTGCCAAAGGACAAACAGAGCAATTGAGATGGGTCGATTCCACTGCTAGCCACAACGTTTCTTATCGTTGTAATGACTGCTGAAAAGATTTCTTCAGGGTCTTGTTCTGCTGCTTCTGGAGTTGGTGCGTATAAGGGATACCCTACGCTATGCTTACAGACTGTCTCACCTTTTTCTGTAAACATAACAGATTTGGTGCTTGTGGTACCAATATCTATTCCGATAATATATCGCTGATTATTCATTACAACTATCTATACCGGTTTCAAAAGAAAAAAATCCCTGGCAAGCTGCCAGGGTTAGGAGTTTGCCACTGTCGTAACTAAAGAGATGTGGAAGTGTCTGTGTCTGTCTTTTTACGTTTCCTGAAGACGCTTCTTCCGAAGTGACTTTGGCGAAATCTTAGTACTAATCCCAGCGTTACTTGCTTCATCACCCAGTAAAATACTGTAAGGATGACAAACGTTACTATAATAACTAGCACTGGGCGTTTGGCTGTTAGATCATCAAAGACAGACATGGCTACATCACTCGGTTGAGTGACAAAATCCCAACTGTTGAAGCGTTTGAATCGGCCTAGATAGATACCAACAGCAGATAGAGCATGAGTCATTAACTCAGCCCAAAGGATAAACCTGCCAACTCCTTGGTGCTTCAAGTAGTGATTCAGGTTTAATATAGACACGACATAGGCTTCAAACCCCGCTAGGATAGCGATCAAGTGTGGGGGAATAAGAACCAGGGTGATAATCCACACCGAGTAATAGTCGCGAATGGCTTTAATCAGGTGAATGATGTCTGTGAGAAGATATGGCGCGTTGGGCAAAAAGGCAATGAAAACCAAAAATGCCACCCACCATAAAACAGAGCGTGATTGGGATTTCCTACGAAATAGCCAAAAACTCAAAGCCAATGGGATAAAAGCCAGAAACAGATTCCAGACTATCCACCCACTGTGAATTTCCCAAGCTTGCCAGGAATCAACCAGTAGTTCTCTTATCGACATTTCCTTACACGCGAACCTAGTAGGGGGAGTGCGATCGCTTTTACTGCCACCACTAGTATAACCACCTCAAAAATGGAGTCTGCCTATGGGGAAGTGTGTGTAAGGGGCGTTGAAAGATACTTAATTTATTCCTATCAAAGGAGTCAAATAGTCGATATAAAGATGTTAAGCGTTTCCGTGTCCGGAGCGTCTATTTTCAAGACAGCCACCCACGCGAGTAGAGCGCACGAACATTGCGATGAAAATCCTTCTTCCCCCGTTAAGGAGTTCCCCGTTAAGGAGTTCCCCGTTAAGGAGTTCCCTGTTCCCTATTGACAAGATAGACAGTCGCCTGTTAATAAGCAACTAAAAAGGGATATCGCTATTGTGTACTGATATCCCTGTTAAGTTTTCCTGACATTCCCAGGCTGTGTGAGATCTCTGGTGCCAAGATAGATTTCGTCAAGAAATTTAGTCCAAGCGGAGGTAGTGAGCTTCTTGCTCTAGCTGACGAATCAATGTTTCGTCTCCCTTAGCTCTAGCCACTTCTAGGCGATGTTCCAAAATTCTGCGTAGATTCGCACGATGGGCAGCAGCAGCTTGTTGCACTTGGGCATTGCGATTAGGGTTCATGGTAGACATTCCTTTTTGTTCAATTACAGTAAAATCTCTGGTTTAAAAAATAACACGGTTACTAGTGTAATGAAAAGCCGAATCGTAGTATTTGATACAGAAATTAGCGAACATTTGAGTATTGCTAACCGAACAGATAATCTTCTCTGTTGCAGGGGTTGAAAAATGCTTGTGGAGAACCGAGAAGCTCTTCGTTCTGGGTGAAACGCTCGTCCTGATTGAGGAGACGATGGGGTAAGATATCCCTAACCGTACCCACACAGGGTTCTTTACGAAGAAATGGGAAGGCGATCGCGCGTCCTGATGGATATAATCAGTCAACTCCGAGTTCATTTGAGCGCACAACCGAGGAGCTAATTCTACACTCATGTTTTCCGCTAAAGCCAGAGTATTTCTAGAGCTGCACTCAGAGTGATTTGGCTTGTCTAGAGTTATGCTCTAGGTACTGTAACCACAACCATTCCCTCTAGCTGCCTCGATCGGTATACGCCTGCCGTGTAAGGCTTCCTCTTTCCCGTGAAGTCTAGCTGTACGAGTCAGTAAAGGTCTTTTAGTTTGGCTAATTAGCAAAAAAAAAGGTTATAAAGGCTAGAGTTAGGTGCAAAAATTGAGGTTTGCAAGAGTTCTAGTCATGACCTACCGCTTGCTGTTTACTCGCATCCCAACCCTTGCTTCTGATTGAGCGACAAGTCTATTCTATTATTTGTGAAAATAACCCTCAGCTTTTCCCTATCTGATTTTGGCGCTAACAAATCTTGTTGAAAATTAAGAGGTAATTCCATGAAAGCCGTGATTCTTGCTGGAGGGCTTGGTACTCGCATCAGTGAAGAAACGTCTATCAAGCCAAAGCCTATGGTTGAGATTGGTGGCAAGCCAGTTCTTTGGCACATCATGAAAATCTACTCAGCCTATGGCATTAATGATTTTATCATTTGCTGCGGTTACAAAGGTTATGTTATTAAGGAATACTTTGCTAACTATTTCTTACACATGTCTGATGTCACCTTTGACATGCGATTTAATCAAATGAATGTTCATTGTGGGTATGCCGAACCTTGGCGAGTCACATTGGTTGACACAGGTGACAACACAATGACGGGAGGACGCCTGAAACGGGTAAGAGACCATATTGGCAACGAAACCTTCTGCTTCACTTACGGAGATGGTGTTGGAGATGTCAATATCAAAGAATTAATTGAATTTCACAAATCACAAAAAACATTAGCAACCCTGACGGCAACCCAACCCGCAGGACGCTTTGGAGCGCTAGGCTTTAAAGATCAAGATAAAGTTAGTAGCTTTAGAGAGAAAGAAGACCTTGAAGGAGCTTGGATTAATGGGGGATATTTTGTTTTAGAGCCAGAAGTCATTAATTACATTGCCGATGACTCTACAGTTTGGGAAAAAGACCCTTTAGAAAAGCTGGCAGCCAGCGATCAACTTTCGGCTTATAAACATTTCGGTTTTTGGCAACCTATGGATACCCTACGAGATAAAACTTACCTGAACGAGTTGTGGAACAGTGGTAAGGCTCCTTGGAAAGTCTGGTAGAACACAATTTCACTGTCAAGCCTAATTTTTATACAAGGAGTTGCCGCTGAAGTAACTCCCAACTTACGGGTGCATCTGAATAGATTAGCTGTAAAAGGATAGTATTTGTCTGCAAACAAAGCCATCAGACCATTACAGATAACTCCTGTATCTAGGCAAAAGGAGATGTAGAGTCATTAGTCATTAGTCCTTGGTCATTGGTATTACTAATGACCAAGTCCAACGCTGGATACAAACCCCCGACTTGAGCCGTGGAGAGAAAGAAAAATTTTCCTTGTTTCAAGCCTCCGGATTTATCCGTAGGGTCAATCCAAAATCCTTGCATCGAATGACTAATGATAGCTGTGGATAGCTGGGCTTCCTACCGCTTTTGGTGGGATTGTGTTATAGCTCCCGATCATCAG
>JBFLZA010000010.1:0-32662 GCA_040756535.1 Cyanobacteriota bacterium | reverse complement strand
AACTGCACGACAGCTAAGTCTACATTGGGGAATTTTCTAACCTTAGAGTAGTTGAGGATATGTTGCTGCCTGTCCGAGGTGACGATTTCATATTCATCTGGGGTGGCTACGACATGTTTAGCAGTCAGGACATAGTAAGTGTTGCCTTCCTTGGCTATCAATACACCAGAACCCGGATTTTGACCGTTGATGACAACTGTAACCTCTTTGGCCATCGCCGCAATCGCTTGTTCATCGACTTGCGCTGTAGCAATTTGCGGTTGCACCACCACAATCGCTGCACCCATTAACGCTGCCGACAGTCCATAGAAAACATTCTGAGACATCAAACAACTAGTGATTAATCATTAATGATTAATCACTAATAACTAATGACCACTTTGTCAACGCTTCGCCAACTGCCAAATTCTAACGGTTCCGTCATCCCCACCACTGATAAGAGTTTGCCCATCGCCACTGAAAGCACGTCCGGGATGAGGCCAACCCACTGTATAAACTGTAGCGCCCTCAGTGACTTGGTCAGAATTCCCTAACTCGGCAACGCGATAGTTTTGATTACTGGTGAACTGGACAACGGCTAAGTCCACCCCAGGCAATTTTTTCACTGTGCCGTAGTCTAGGAGATGTTTGGTGACATCGGAGGTAATAATTTCGTATTGATCTTGGGTGGCAACAACGTGCTTTGCCGTAAGGACATAGTAAGTGTTACCTTGCTTGGAAATAATCACGCCAGAACCTGGATTTTGCCCGTTGATGACGACAGTTACGTCTTTTGCCATCGTAGCGATCGGCTTTGCCGGTGCCCCTTGGGCAATCGCTTGTTCATCCCCGGTTAGCGTTTGAGGCACTGCAACTTGGGGCTGCATCACTACAATAGCTACCCCGATGAGGGCGGCTGATAGTCCATCAAAAAATTTCATCACCCACCTTTCTTCCCAATCTCAATTATCCGTTCTAGAAGTACGAGGCTTTAAACCCAAGTTTTTGGTAATATCTGGTAACTAAGGCTCTTGTCCCTGATAATTTCCCGGAGGATTGTATTGGCAAACAAAGTAGTCATTTTCAGCACTACTTGCCAGACCACAACCTACTTCTTTAGTCTTGCTCCAGATGATTTGGGTGTAGTGACCACAGTCTCCCCCCTGACAGCTATCGGGAAAAGAATTACCTGGAACGAAATATTGCTTTTCCTCTCCCCAAGAGTCAACCATCTCGGTTGGTGAATAAGCTCCCGCCGTTCCTGCCCAAATGTTCTCCCCATAATCCGTAGAGCTATGTCCCATTGAATCATTAGAAGCTAGCTCTAAAGCCCACTCCTGAGCCGAACTGGCTAGGCTATCCGACCATTTCAGGGGTGTTGCCCCCACTGCTTTGCGGTATTGATTATGAGCTGCCAGAATTTCACTCTTGTTAAGCTCTTGTGCCCTTTGCACCAACAGTTTTGAGGAATTGGATAGCTTCTGAGCCTGAGTTGTTGCAGGTGTCAAGGCAGCTAGGGTCAAACTGGTACTGATAGTAGCCAAACCTAAGCCAATGGAAACAGCTACCACCAAAGAAGCTCGATTATATACTTGTCCCAGCATTACATCCTCCTGAGGAAGGATTTAAAAAATAATCTGATGTTTATCACACTCCAGCAAAAATGTCAATTCAAGGGGTAAACTTATTTCTCTTTGTTCACTATTAATCTATTCCCCATGCCTAAAGGCGAGAGCAATGGGGCGATTCTATGTTGTTTTTTAGGGTTGCACAAGACTCGCAACAACAGCCACTAACTCTGCTGGTTCTACAGGCTTCGAGAGATGCTGTTGAAAGCCTGCTGATAGCGCCTGCTGATAGTTAATTTCTCCTGCATAGGCAGTTAGTGCGATCGCTTTTATGGTTCCTCCCTGTTCTGGCGGCAAGGCTCTCACCTGTTGTATCAGCATATAGCCATCAATATCCGGCATCCCAATGTCGCTCAACAACACGTCTGGCTGGAACTCGCTTAAAGCCGCAAGTGCCTCACTCGCTGAGCTTACCATCATCACATTCGCCCCTTCCTGTTCCAGCACAAAGGCAACAAACTCGCGGCTATCCGCATCATCATCCACCACTAAAACCTTAATGCCATTCAGATTGCGGGATGGCTCAATCTGTTTACTATCCTGATTTGTCTCAGGTTGAGTCGGCGGAAGTGGGAGTTTAACGGTAAAGATGGCTCCCTGCCCTTCTCCAGGGCTATTGGCTTGGACGGTACCACCATGAAGTTCAACTAAGTGATGAACGATGGCTAACCCTAACCCCAGCCCACCAAATGTCCTTGTAGTAGTAGAATCAGCCTGACGGAAGTAGTCAAATACATGGGGGAGAAACTCTGGGGAAATGCCTTTACCCGTATCGGTTACTGTGATTTGAGCGTAAGGTGCTGGGGAAGCTGGGGGAGCTGGGGAAGCTAGGGGAGCTAGGGGAGCTGGGGGAGCTAGGGGAGCTGGGGAAGCTGGGGGAGCTAGGGGAGCTGGGGGAGTTTGATAAAAAATTTCTCCTCTATGTCCTTCAACTCGTTCAAGCCGGATGTGAACCTGTCCCCCTGGTGGGGTAAACTTAATGGCGTTGGAAAGCAGATTCCACACGACTTGCTGTAAGCGGCTGGAGTCTCCTGCAACTTTCCCCACGTTGGGTTCAAACGTCGTCTGTATGTGAATTGACTTAGCTTGGGCCGCGAGTTGTACCGTTTCTATTGCAGCACGAATCGTCGAGGCTAAATCAACTGGAGTCACATTCAAACTGAGTTTGCCGCGCAAAATTCGGGAGACATCCAGCAAATCTTCAATCAGTTCCGCCTGCAACTTGGCATTGCGCTCAATAACTTTCAATGCTTCAGTGGTTTTTGCCTGATCGAACTTTCGGGTTTGAAGTAACCTCGACCACCCTAGAATCGGGTTCAGGGGCGATCGCAATTCGTGGGACAGCACCGCTAGAAATTCATCCTTGATGCGGTTGGCACGTTCTGCCTCTTCTCGTGCTCTTTGTTCTTGTTGCAAAATGCGATCGCGTTGGTGTTCCAGTTGTTTTTGATCGTCGATATCCGTTGCCGTGCCAAACCATTTCACCACTTGACCCTGTTCATTTTTCCAGGGCAATGCTTGGTGCAAATGCCACCGATAGACACCATCGCCTCGACGCATTCGACCTTCAGCTTGATATCGAATCTTGTTTTGTTGTGCCGTTGCCCAGTGGCGACTGAGAATAGGCAGGTCGTCAGGATGGACAACCGCTTGCCAGCCTTGAATTTGTGCTTGTTCTAGCGTTAAACCTGTAAATTCCACCCATCGTTGATTGACATCGAGTAGCACTCCTTGATCATTGGCTATCCATACTAGTTGCGGAATCAATTGGGCCAAATACCGATAGCGTTCTTCACTTTGCCGCAGGGCTGCTTCTGCAAGTTTGCGATCAGTAACGTCGCTAATTACACTGACCAGACGTAGCGGTGTCCTATCAGGTGCATGGCTAAAGCGCCCATTGAATTCAATCCAACGCCACTCACCATCCTTGCGCCGGATGCGGCAGAACACATGAAGGGAGTTGCCAGGTCGCATCGCTTCCCCTAAAGCTTGCTCAAAGAATTCCCGGTCGTCGGGATGAAGGATGCTGTTGGCAAACTGCTCTTTGCTAATTGTGCCATCTTCCGGAGATTGACCAAAGATTTCGTACATCCGTTGGTTTTCCCAGAAGGCACAGTCTGTCTGGGCATCCCACTCAAATACCCCCAATCCGGCAGCACTGGTTGCTAGGTCGAGTCGCTGTTCCCGTTGGCGCAATGCTGCCTCGACTTGTTTGCGCTCGGTGATGTCAGTGTTCGTTCCAAACCAGCGGAACACCTTGCCCTGCTTGTCTCGGATGGGAAGAGCTCGTGAGAGAAACCAGCGATACTGTCCGTCCTTACTCCGTAGGGGAAATGTATCCTCCCAAGTTTCCCCAGTCTCAACGCAATGGCGAAATTTCTGCACCACACGCTCAAGGTGTTCAGGGTGATGCACCTTCTGCCAACCCCAACCTTCCATCTCCTCCAATGTTGTACCGGTGTAGTCGAACCAGCGTTGGTTATACCAAAATATCCACCCGTTTTCGTCTGCCATCCAAGCTAGCTGGGCGATGTTGTCAGCTAGGGTGCGGAAGCGCTCCTCGCTCTCGCGCAATGCCCTCTCTGCCTGCCTACGCTCGGTCACATCATTAATCAGAATTAACCAGGCAGACCTCCCAGCAAACGTTTCAGCATGGGAGGTGATTTCTACCTCAATCAGCGTTCCATCCTTTTTTATATGTCTCCATATTCCAGCGTTATCGACTTGGGCAGGTGTCCTGGCAAGGTTGTTGAGTAGGGCTGGAATATCCTCCGGTGGACGGATGTCTCGAACGGTCATCGCCAAAAATTCTGCTTGGGAATACCCATAGTGATGAATGGCCGCTTCATTGACCGCTAGAAATGCTAAGGTTTGGGCATCGAATATCCACATGGGTTGGGGGTTGTGTTCAAACAAGCGGCGATAGCGCTCTTCACTTTCCCGGAGAACGGCTTCAGCTCGTTTGCGTAAGCGAAGCTCGTCGTAGACATCGCTAATATCGAGCAACACCCCATCCCACAGCAGACTGCCATCCGGCTCTCGCTCACACCTGGAACTTCCCTGTATCCATTTCAGTTCACCCGACCTATCAATGATTCGCCACTCATGCCGCCACGGTGCTCCCGCTAAAACCTCTGGAGTGAAGGTTTTTTGGATAGCCTCCAAGTCATCAGGATGAATAGCCTGCCATACGAGTTGTGAATTTTGTTGAAATTCCCACGGCTCAACCCCATACAGTTCCAGACAACCCGAACTGATGTAGATAAACTCATCATTGCCGTTAGGTCGCTGGCGATATTGATAGATAACACCGGGTATATTCTCAGCCAGCCGAGCCAGTCGAGTTTCAATTTGTTGCAATGCTGCTTCGGAGCGCTTGCGTTCTGTAATGTCGTAGGTAATCGCTAGAATTTCCTCAATCTCCCCCTGCTCATCCAGCAAGGGGATGTAGGTGACGATCAAAGTAAAAGGCTCGACATTCGGCAGAGTAATCGTGCATTCTTTGGTTTGGCGGGTGCGTGTCTCAACGGATCGATGCAACAGGGGAAGATACGAATTTGTTACTTCTGGAGGCCAGAGTTCCTGATCCGTGCGTCCCAAAATTTCTTCTAACGGTCTACCTACTAGTTGCACGCCTTTGGCATTGAGAAACTTCACTCGTAGCTGAGCATCATAAAGAGCGATCGTGTCAGGGATGTTATCAACAACTGTACGGAAACAAGCTTCACTTTGGCGCAGCGCTTCCTCCGTTGGATTGCGCTTGGTGATGTCCATAATGGTGTTATTGCTCTCATCAACAGCACTCGTCACCGAGGAGACTGATTGCAAGCTACGGGCATAGTGTTCTACCAATTCCGAACGAGACATACTTCGTTCACACGCCTGCTGTTGCAAGATTTGCCAAGCGGTCTTCGTTAGGGATAGTTTAACGGCTTGCTTCGGTTCTTCTTCCCACGTCTGGATAAATTTACCTGTTATGTCACGCTTCATTGAAGTGCTGGCGGTATGCCCATACGGTTGATTTTAATTAAATCTAACTTTGTTTAGTGAAGCTATTCGTCCTAAGGTAGATTAGGTGGGAACTGCACAATACCTACCTGCAAAGCCAAGAAGAGCGCTTCCTAAAAATGCAGTTTATCCCCGTGCGGAGTGTAGTTTCGAGAGTCTGTTACATTGCGGAAAACTCTTGCTTTAATAAAGTAACTTTTTAGGGCATAAACATCATTTTGGAGGATTTTCAGATTGAGAACCCGGAACACGTCTTGTGCTAGGCGCTAGGCTGGGATATTCTCCCTTTAAATACTGATCAAAATTGATATAGAGACGGGAACTGGTTTCACTAATGGGTGCAGCAGAAGCAACACGAATGCGGAATATTCGTTGCAAAGTTGCTCTAGGATTACCCTCATTAGAGTTAAGAGAAAATAAGGGTTCACCACTACAAGAACCATTTTCTTCCTGGGCAACACAGGCTACTAATTGACCGTTTCTTCTCTCGGTAGTGATGTATTTGAGGGTGCCGTTGTTGTAGTATGTCTGAAACTTTTGAGACACGTCCTCACATAGATTCTGGGGTGTATCGCCTGACTTAGGAAGAATAGAGGAATTCCAGAGAATCATGGGAACTTCGCCTCGTGATGTACGGGCAATAGTGGCGGGTACACCCTTGCTAGTGCCGCAGAAAAAGGTCGTTTCTTCAGCAGCGCTGGGCTGACTGAGGGCAGATGGACTTAAAAATGCGATCGCAAGCGCAGACACAGAGCAAATATGAACTTTTGACAGCGTTTTGATGACCATGTATAGCACCTAATAGAGAAAAGATCGAGATTTTACTTCTCCTCGCCGCTTGTTTTCAATTGTATGTAAACCAGCATCAGTGTAAAGCCCAGAAGGACTGTAGCCGCAGCGGCAGCATAGCCAAAATCAAATAAAGCAAAAGCTTGTTCGTAAATGTAGTAAACCAGTAAATTGGTGGAGTTGAGCGGCCCACCACCAGTAATAATATAAACTTGCTCGAAGCTCCGTAGCGTAAAAATTGCTGTAGTGATTGTGGCAAAAACTAGAGTGGGTCGCAATCCGGGAAGGGTAATGTACCAGAACTTTTGCCAAGAGTTTGCCCCATCTAACTCGGCCGCTTCATAACGACTTTGAGGAATGGTTTGCAATCCGGCTAGAAATACCACCATATTGAACCCTATCTGTTTCCAACTGCTCAATAAAATCAAAACTGGCATTGCCCAAGTAGTGCTTCCCAACCAAGGGATGGGTTCAATCCCAAAAATACCAAGAAAGGCATTAACTGGCCCCTCTGTTTGAAATAACCAGCGAAACCCAAGGCCAACAGCGACTAAAGAGGTAATGGAAGGAATGAAGTAAGCAGTTCGCAGAAATCCTCGCAAGGCGAAGGATTGGTTGAGTAGTACTGCCAAACTTAAGGGGATAATTAAACTGGGAATGACGGTAGCTACAGTGAAGTAGAGAGTATTGCCGAGAACTTGCCAAAAATCGGGGTCGAGGATTAGGCGTAGATAGTTTCTCAACCCTACCCAGTGGATACCCGTTGAGGTGAAACTGCCGGTGGTAAAGCTGAGGTAAAACAGATATGCGATCGGCCAAAAGAGGAAGATGCCGAGTAGGATGAGGGCAGGGGCTAAGAAAATCCAGGCTGCGATCGCATCATTATCTAACCCCTGTTGCTGAGGGGAAGGCTTTGTGTTGAGGGTCATAGGAATTGATGACTTTACTTAGTAACTTTCATTGAATTAATTTGAATTTTTTTTATAACAACCTCTTTAAAGCCTTTATTCTTCATCAAAAACTGCTATTTTTACTGGTGTAATGGCTGTATAGCGTTCAAGCAGAACTAAAAATGATTGTCCTTTATACAGCAGAATTTAGGTTCTTTGAAAATGCACTAAAATCCATGAATTTTATCCATTGATAGAAAAACAATCTTCTAAAGAAGCCTAAACTTATCAACATAAATCGACCCAACCTAGTTGGAGAGGGGTCAATGCCCACCCAGTCCCTATGGTCTAGATATAGCGGTTCTCACTTAGGTGCGGTACGTCTAGACCTAACCCTCTAGCCCGCTTCCCTAGCAGGGAAGGGGGAACCGGAGTTTTGCTCCCCTCTCCGCATCGGGGAGGGGTCAATCTGGATCTCACTCGGATGAGAATCGCCATAACAGGAATTCTAGGGAGCATTGTGCACCTACGCTGAAAATTTTCACCTACGTTCAGAAATTTAATCAAAGCATATTCTCCATAGCCCTACTTATAAATCACTTAGTACAAAAACGCCATGTTGAAGCAAACTTCTCTCAACACTATCTTCCAACTCGATAGCAGTTCTCAATCCGTTTCGCTGGAATTTACCATTGCTGAATCTGAAGCAGATTTTGTCAATGAAGTGGGTGTTTTCCGAGTCGATGATGAGTTAGGCACGATTGACGGTATAGCGCCCGGAACTCCAGAATACCTCTTTGCTGCTTTGGGCCAGGGACAAGTCATTTTCTCCGCTCTTTCTAGTCCGGGATTTAGCAATTTAGTCTCCAAACGGCAACTTAGTTTTGACAGCAATACTCGCTTGGGATTTTACCTCGTTTCTAATAACACCACCGATAAGGTATTAGCAGATTTGGCAGCAGGACGCACCCCAGCGAATGTCTTTTTTGCCCATGCCAATGCGAATACCAATGGGTTTAACTATTCACGGATATTAGAATTAAGTGACAGCACTCTGACTCTTGCTTGGGAAGACCAGTTGGGAGGAGGGGATCAGGATTTCGACGACTCTTTACTAAAAGTACAAGTAATTAATACCCCTCCACCATCAGAAACAGCGCTACAAGGGAAGCTAGAACTGATTGATTTACGGGAGCAATCGGGTTTAATTCCTGTTACTAGTACGGTGCATCGAGAGGCAACTTTTAATAACAGCTTTGGTTTTTATCAAATTGATGACCCCACAGGCAGCATTGGTAACTTGAATCCGGGGGATGCGGGGTATGCGGAAGCAGCAATTAGAAACCGGGTGGACTTCAGCAATGGATTCTCAGGAGGCGTATTGCTGGCACCATTTTTCATTGGCAATAGCACTCCAGAAACCTTCCTCGCTCAAAATCCTTCAAACCAGGCAGGGCAAGGGCCATTAACTTACTTTGCATTCCTCAATGCCAACCCTGATGGAATTGACCACATTCGTCTATTGGGAGACAACACTTTTGCCTTTGAAGATTTATACGGTGGAGGGGATTTTGACTATAACGATTTAGTGATTCAGCTTAGTTTTACTCCCTCCGGCGGCAATCAACCCAACCCTACCCCTGGCGGCGGTAATCAACCCGCCGATTCTTTCCCTGGTGGCGGTCAACCCGCCGATTCTTTCCCTGGTGGCAATCAACCTGGTGATGATCCCAATTCTAATCCAAACCCCAACCCTATCCCTAATACGAGTGAGATTCAAGGGACAGCGTGGAATGATATCAATGGTAATGGCGTGCAAGACTCTAGTGAAACGGGACTGGCAGGTTGGACTGTTTTCCTTGACCAAAATCAAAATGGTCAACTTGAGGCGGGTGAAGTATTTACGACAACTGACGCTAACGGCAATTACATTTTTACGACTTTAACGGCAGGAACTTACACGGTTGCTGGGGTGTTACCAACCGATTGGCAGTCAACGTTTCCCGTACCGAGTCCCCATACGGTGAATCTCAACGCGGGTGAGAACGCTACAGAGATTAACTTTGGCAATCGTTCTGATTTGCCGCAAGTCCAACTGACTTTGACACCTCTAGTCACAGGTTTGGAGAATCCAGTCGCGATTACTCATGCGGGTGATGCTAGCGATCGCATATTTGTAGTAGAACAGGAGGGTCGCATCCAAATTATTCAAAATGGTAATTTGTTAGCGACACCGTTCCTCGATATTTCCGACCGCATCAGTACTGGGGGCGAACGAGGGTTACTGGGTTTAGCTTTTCCACCGGACTATGCCAGTAAAGGTTACTTCTACGTCAACTACACCAATCCCGCAGGTGATACAGTAGTAGCTCGCTATCGCCTAACGAACGATCCCAACGTAGCCGCTCTCGATAGTGAAGAGATTATATTAACCGTTGACCAGCCCTTCGAGAACCACAATGGTGGACAACTGGCGTTTGGCCCTGATGGTTACCTCTACATTGGTATGGGTGATGGCGGTGGTGGTGGCGATCCGCAAAATAATGCTCAAAATCCCCAATCGCTGTTGGGGAAAATCTTGCGAATTGATGTGGAATCGGGAGCGGCAACTTATACCATCCCTGACACTAATCCCTTTGTAGCGGCCAATGACCCCAACAATCAATTTAGTGATGAAATTTGGGCGCTTGGCCTCCGCAACCCGTGGCGTTTCTCCTTCGATCGCATAACCGGAGATTTGTACATTGGTGATGTAGGACAGAATGCCCTTGAGGAAATTGACTTCCAACCCGCTACTAGCCAAGGCGGCGAAAACTATGGTTGGAACATCATGGAAGGGTCTAGCCGTTACAACAATAATCCAAGTGACTTAACAGGTTTGGTGCTGCCAGTGGCAGAGTATGACCATTCATTAGGGCAGTCTGTTACTGGTGGGATGGTGTATCGAGGCTCATTTGAACCAAGTTTGCAAGGAGTTTACCTCTACGGAGATTTCATCAGTGGACGCATCTGGGGGTTAAGACCCAATAGCACTGGATGGGACAATACGCTTTTGTTGGATAGTCCTTACGGTATTTCTACCTTTGGGGAAGACCAAGCGGGTAACTTGTATGTAGCCGACTACTTCAATGGGGGGATTTATAGCGTTAGTGTTTAGAACCTATCCGAAAAAATAGGTTGAACAGATTTATGGCAGTTCTCAATTGAGTAGAATACACGTTGCTTGTAGGGGCACGGCAATGCCGTGCCCTTACTGTAACTGTACTCTATGCAAATTCCCTACGGTTTAGGACAAGTTCCAAGTTCCCAATCCACAAACAAATCACGAGGGTCTGTGTCTCGTAACCAACTGACCAGTTGCTTGTAGTCTGCGATCGTGTAAATCCCAATACAACCGGCAGTACCTGCACTTGTTTTTCGGTTCCAGTCAATATGAATTTCGATCGCACTGCGTTGAGTTTTACCAGGCCCAACATACTTAAGAGGAATCGTGACTGGGCCAATTCCACTTTGATGAATTGTGCCATTATAGTTGTCTTTGCCACCTGCCCAGACAAAGTCGTTTATGTACCACTTTCCTTCAGGTAGAGGCTCACCTGAAAGGGCACGACTTTCGCTACCTTTCCGGAAGAATTGTTTACTAGGCTGGCCAGAGCAAACCTCTAGTCCATCTTTTAATTGCCCATCCTTGAAATACTCTAGCTTGAGTTTGTAGCATCCCGATGAATCTTTGCTCTGAGTCTTGGTTAGTCGGAGATAATTTTTACCTGAAATAGGCGGAGAAACAGGTGGAGAAACAGGTGGAGTTGGGATTGGGTCATTCTTCGCAGGAGTCACATCTCCCCACAACTTCTCCCAGGTACGAGGGCCAACCCTTCCATCAGCTTCAGCTAAACTGAAATAATCGGCTTGAAAGTCTTTAATGGCTTCATCGGTTTTTTTGCCAAGGACGCCATCGGCTTTACCCTGGTAATACCCAAGCTCACTTAACCGCTTTTGGAGTTCCTTAACATCATCACCTTCAATTCCGCGAACTAAAAGACGCTTAAATTTGGGTGGGTTAATGACATTAGGAATGGGGTGTTCCTTCCCTGACACTGAAATTCGTTCCCCGCTTGGAATTGTTTTATCACCAGGTGCCATGCGAAATTCTTTTGCATTCTTATACTGCTGCAATACAGCAACGAGCTCATCTTTGATAAAGCTTTCTAAGCTGAGAATTTCAACAACTTCAGTATCCTTCCAAGCAACGATGACATTTTTATCGCCATCTCGATATCCTTCAAGCCATGTCACTTGATCTTGTGGCGATTCCTCAACCTCAATTGGAGTTCCTTCTCCACCCTGTTTCTCAAAAAGTTCTCGCTCATCTTTTCTACGACTCACCAAACCGGGAAGTGTTGTTTTTTTCCCGTTTACCGTACCTTTAACCCAATTCTCAAATTCTGAACCTGCACCAGTAACATCCTTTTTTTTCAGTTTTCTCAACAGGGTGCTATTCTGAAAAGCCCCAGTACCGATGTTATAACAGAATGAGACAAGAGCATCAAACTGATTTTGGTTGAGTGAAATACCATCAACGAATTGAGAAACTTGTATAGCAACTTCATCACACTCTAATTTCAGGAAAGCCTCTGCTTCGTGTTCTGTAATTTTGTCGCCTAACTGTACCTTCTTCCCATTAGGGTATCGAGTTGTTCCATATCCTATTGTTGGTATGCCTATAGGGTCTAAGTAAGCATCTGTATGGAATCCTTCACATTTTTTGATTAGCTCTAAACAATTGGTAGAAATTTTCATAGAACCTGCTGAATTATTATCGATAATGGATAGGAATATGGTTGATTCTAATGTAAGGTAACTCTACCTATTCCTAGGGGAATTTATTCAAGTTGATTCCAGATCACAATTTAAAATTACTATAGTACCTGACTTCAACTATTCTTGACAATTCTTAGTATTTTATTAGTTTTATTAAATTGCCTACTTCATGCCAGAATTTAATGATTTAGTTAAAGAAAATTGATATCGAATCGTTAGCATCGGAATATTGTTTTTTTTAACGCAGAGGAACACAGAGTTTTTCGCAAAGGGATGCAGAGTTTGTAGAGCTATTTTTTAGTTAATTGTTATTGGATAGGGAAAAATAGGAGAGGCTGACTGATTTGAATAGCTTAAGCTTATCTTAAGAATAAATAAGGTGAGCGATGCCCACCTTATCAGTCATAACTGATGATTGATAATTAATAACTATTTTGTCATTGTTCTATCCAAACTGATACTGACCCACCGTTGCAGCGGAACTCGCCCCAGCCATAGTCATTAGTTTGTACTGGATGCTTAATATGTTCGGTTAGGTCGTAGAAGGTCGCATTAGGCTTACCTACTTCCATCCACTTGTTGCCCTCTGGCCCATCGCTCATTAGCACTGCCATTGCCTTGGGATGCTCGGTATCCCCTAGTCGTGTCCAGCCAATGGTATTTGAATGGTCGAAGTAGTCGTACTGAGGGCCATAAGCATAGTGGGTGCGAGCATAGAGAAATTTATCGATCAGCCATTGGTGGGAATTTAGCCAGATTTCATAACCCTTATCCTTATAGTGTGCCCCGTAATAGTCACCGTAGAACACGCAGGGATAGCCTTCCTGTCGCAGCAAGATGATCGCGTAAGCGAGTGGCTTGAACCAAGATTCCACCACGGATTCAAGTGCTTGCAAAGGTTGAGAGTCGTGATTTTCTACAAAGGTAACGGCTTTAGTCGGATGCTGCTGCATTAGCGTACCGTCTAAGATGCGCCGCATATCGTAATGTCCACCACTGCGGCTAGCGCTATGGAAGTTGTAGTGCAAGGGTACGTCAACCAGCGACATCTGCCCTTCGGTGGCGTTGAGGTACCAGTTTAACGACTGGATATTGGATGACCAGTATTCACCCACCGTAAACAAATCCCGACCTGCATAGCTACGTACCTGCTTGAGCCATTGCACAAAAAACCAGGTGGGAATATGCTTAACCGCATCAAGTCGAAAGCCGTCCACACCCGTCGTATCCAGAAACCACTCGCCCCAGTACTTTAGCTCACCTTGCACCTGTAAATTGTCCATGTCGAGGTCGCAACCGAGCAGAAAGTCGTAATTTCCCTTCTCCAAATCGACAAATTGCTCGAAGCTTCTGCCTTCGAGGAGGTAAACGATCCCATCCCCAATATCTCGGGCTAGCATGTTGTGGTTAACGGAATCGAACTGCCAGGAATTCCACTTCATGCTAGAGTATTTGTCGCCTCGACCGGGGAAGTTGAAGCGCGTGTAAACCTCAATCTCTTGCAACCCACCAAGCGGGTGTTCGCGATGATCCTTGGAGAAAGGGATTGCCATCACTCGTTCGGTCTCGTCTCCACCGTCTTTGTGATTCAATACTACGTCGGCGTAGACTTGCATTCCTGCATTTTGCACGGCTTTGATCGCTGCGAGCAACTGTTCTTTCGTGCCGTACTTGGTTGGTACTGAGCCTTTTTGGTCAAATTCCCCCAGATCGAACAGGTCGTAAACGCCATAACCAACATCGTACCCTCCGCCTTGACCTTTGTAGGCGGGTGGTAACCACAAAGCCGTGAAGCCGACTTTGGCAAGATCTGCTGCTTTGTTTTTGACCTCCTCCCACAACATCCCATCGGGTGGGATGTACCAGTGAAAGTACTGCATCATCGTGCCATTGAGCTGTGCCATACTGATTTCTCCCTGAGATAGGTTATGGGTTGGTTACAACAAAGTTGAAGCGAATTCCAGACACCAGCGTAAATCTCAACTAAAACGGTAATTCTTCATCGTCCTGTTCTGTTACCTTCAACAGCAAAACGGTTGTTTTCTCTTCTTCCACTGGTAGTTGCGCGATCGCATCTCCCAATTCTTTTTGAAGTGCCTTAGTGAGTGTCACTGGTAAATCTAGGTCAATCCCCAATTCTTGGGTTATTTTTGCCAATGGGGTAAAAGCCACTTTTTTTGTGGTTCGTGTTTGATTCGTTAACTTAAACCCCTTGATTTCTTTGACTTTTTGTGCATCCATTGCCGCTTTAAGTCGTTCTTTGATTTGAGTCATTTCGGTATCTAACTGTCTCCACCGATGCTCGATCTGCCGATATCGTAGGGTTAGTGCCTCTATATCCTCGTTAGCTGGGTCTGGTTCTTGTACTTGCAATAGTCGATGATGCACCTGTGCGACGTAAACAGCGTCCATTTTTGCATAGTACAGTTGATTGGTACTGAGGGGGCGTCGCCCCCAATCGCTGCCTTGCTCTGTTTTGTCCACTAGAGGCAAATGACACAGTTTTTCTACTAAAGTTTTCAGTTTGTGATTAGATAGTGGCACGAGGTAGTAAGGAATTTTTTTTGCCAGCTCGAACGTGCAGGTGACATTTTTGGCTTTCTTTTTACCTAAAAAATTGAGGTCGTAACTTGCCTTATGAAAGACTTTCTCAATCTCAGGATTGAGCATGATTTTCTCGATAAACTCAGTGATGAGTGAGGGGTGTTCGAGAACATCTAAAATAAAGACGCGATCGGCTATTTTATGTAAGACTTCGTTATTGCCTCTCACATCACTTGACTGATCTAAAACTTGAATCAGTGACAATCGCGGTGAATCGGATTTATAGTCTGCAACTTCTGTATCTATCCAAAGAACCTGAGAATTCATATATTCTGAGATCTTGAATTGGATATCGCTTTTGTTTGTTAAATAGGGCATTGAAGGACAAAGTAGACTAATAAATTCAAATTTAACGAACTCATTGAATTCCAAACTCACTTGAGTTTTTATTGATTGTGATAATTTTAGCCTAGATGTTGATTGACAAATCTTACTATTTATGTATAGGCTGAATGGGATTAACGGTTACTAGTGCAACGCGGCAAAAGTTTTCCACCCCTTCAATAGAATTAAAGTAAAAGCTTGCTCCCCCGCTAACCACTGATAGGTAATTGATGCCATGCTGCACTAGGTTTCTTGCATAAGTGGCAAATCCCTGAGAGATATGTATTCATGTGTGGGATCGGTGTCCTTGCCTATCCTAGAAAAATTGACGATTGTCTAAACAGCGATTGAAAATTCCCATGACAGATGCTTCTACCTCTAACCAACGTTGGCAATTCTGGATCGACCGAGGGGGTACCTTTACGGATATTGTGGCGCGACGCCCGGATGGACAGTTAGTGATTCACAAACTTTTGTCCGAGAATCCAGAACGTTACACCGATGCGCCGATACAGGGAATTCGGGATATTTTAGGGATTCCGACTGATGCACCGATCCCGGCTGAACAAATTGAAGTGGTGAAGATGGGGACGACGGTAGCGACTAATGCGCTATTGGAACGAAAAGGCGATCGCACTGTCCTGATAATCACCCAAGGATTCCGGGATGCTCTCCGCATTGGCTACCAAAATCGCCCTGATATTTTTGCCCGTCAGATTATCCTGCCAGAAATGCTTTATGAGCGGGTGATTGAGGTGGAGGAACGCTACAGCGCTCAAGGGGAAGAGTTAATTCCTGTCAATCTTGAATCCGTTCGCAATTCGTTACAGGAGGCTTACGATGCGGGTATCCGTAGCTGCGCGATCGTTTTTATGCACGGTTATCGGTATTCAGCGCATGAAAAAGAAGTCGCCACACTAGCACATGCGATCGGTTTTACCCAAGTATCAGTATCCCATGAAGTGACGCCTTTGATGAAGTTGGTGAGTCGGGGGGACACAACAGTTGTGGATGCTTATTTATCCCCGATTTTGCGTCGGTATGTCGATCAGGTGTCAAACCAATTAGGCAGTGTAGGGTCTACAGATTCCGTACCTCTACAGTTCATGCAATCCAACGGTGGACTGGTGGATGCTAAAGCCTTTCAAGGGAAAGATAGTATTTTATCCGGGCCTGCGGGGGGAATTGTGGGGGCGGTGCAGACGAGTGCGATCGCCGGATTCCACAAAATTATCGGCTTTGATATGGGCGGTACATCTACGGATGTGGCTCATTACAACGGCGAGTATGAACGAACCTTTGAAACCGAAGTGGCAGGGGTGCGGTTTCGGACGCCGATGATGTCGATTTACACCGTCGCGGCAGGTGGGGGTTCGATTCTGCAATTTGATGGGACACGGTATCGGGTAGGGCCAGAGTCAGCCGGGGCTAATCCTGGGCCGGCATCTTACTCTAAAGGCGGGCCGTTGACGGTGACGGATGCCAATGTGATGTTAGGTAAGTTACAACCGGACTTCTTCCCCAAGGTGTTTGGCCCCCATGCGGATTTGCCGTTAAATGTTGAGGTAGTACGGCAGAAGTTTGCTCAATTAGCAACGGAAATTGGGGATAATCGGACACCGGAACAAGTAGCATCAGGGTTTCTTGCGATCGCAGTTGAAAAAATGGCGAATGCGATTAAGAAAATCTCCCTTCAGCGTGGCTATGATGTTTCGGAATATACCCTCTGCTGTTTTGGAGGTGCAGGTGGACAACACGCTTGTCTCATTGCCGATGCCTTGGGGATGAAGCAGGTGTTTATTCATCCTTTTGCTGGGGTGTTATCTGCATACGGCATGGGGTTGGCAGATATTCGGGTATTGCGCGATCGGGCGGTAGAGGCGACATTAAATGAAGCCTTGGTTCCTGAACTAGAGCAATTTTTAAAGGAGTTGGCGAGGAAGGGGAAGGAGGAATTAAACACCTCAGATGCAGAGGACACCGAGAAGACGATTCAAGTTTTCCGCAAGGTGCATCTGCGGTATGAAAGAACCGATAAAGCGCTGGTTGTCGATTGGGGTGATGTTGCAGCGATGCAGCAGCAGTTTGAGGAAGCACATCGGCAGCAGTATGGGTTTATTGCACCGGAAAAGGCGTTGATTGTGGAAGCGGTTTCCGTTGAAGTCGTTCAAAAGACTTATAACCCAGAAGAACCCATCGTTGAACGTCAGACTGATGCCGCACCCGAACCCGTTGCCATCGTCCAGATTTATACCGCCAATGCATGGCACGATACCCCCGTCTACCAGCGAGAAAATTTACAACCGGGAGACTGCATCTGTGGCCCGGCATTAATTATTGAAGCAACGGGTACCAATGTGATTGAAGCGGGTTGGCAAGCGGAGTCAACGGGATACAATCACCTGATCTTGAAACGAGTCACATCTTTGCAGAAGGGTGTAGCAGTCGCCACAGAAGTTGACCCCGTCTTATTGGAAATTTTCAATAACCTGTTTCGCTCTATTGCCGAGCAAATGGGGATTACTCTACAAAACACCAGTTCCTCCGTCAATATCAAGGAACGTCTCGACTTTTCCTGCGCCATTTTCGATCAACAGGGGCAATTAGTCGCGAATGCACCTCATATCCCCGTACATTTAGGCTCAATGAGTGAAAGTGTGGGTAGTTTAATTGAAGCACACGGCGGCACCCTCAAACCTGGAGATGTCTACCTGCTGAATAATCCCTACAACGGCGGGACTCACCTTCCTGATATCACTGTTATCACTCCAGTTTTTGCACCCCCTATTACTAAAGAAGATAAAGAAGCTGTCTCCCCCCTTAATATGGGGGGGTTAGGGGGGGTTCCTCTCTTCTACGTCGCCTCACGAGGACACCATGCCGATATTGGCGGGATTACCCCTGGTTCCATGCCTCCCAGCAGTACTTCGGTTGAAGAGGAAGGAATTTTGCTCGATAACTTTAAATTAGTCGAACAAGGTCATTTTCGAGAACAGGAACTACGGCAGGTACTGACTGCTGGTACTTACCCCGTGCGAAATATCGAGCAAAATATTGCGGATTTGAAAGCGCAAATCGCAGCTAACGAGAAGGGTGTGCAAGAGTTGCGGCAAATGGTGCAGCATTACTCGTTAGAAACGGTGCAAGCGTATATGGGCCACGTTCAGGATAATGCAGAAGCATCGGTGCGTCGAATAATTGAGGGACTCAAGGATGGCAGCTTCACCGCGAAGTTGGATGATGGAAATCAAATTCAAGTCACAATTACCATCAATCACGAAAACCGCAGCGCCAAGATTGATTTTACAGGCACATCTCCCCAACTAGAAAGCAATTTCAATGCTCCTGCTGCCGTATGCAAAGCTGCAGTGTTGTATGTTTTCCGTACTTTAGTTAATGATGATATTCCTCTGAATGCGGGTTGCCTCAAACCCTTGGAAATCATTATCCCTGAAGGGTGTATGCTCAATCCCCGTTATCCTGCGGCAGTTGTGGCGGGAAATGTGGAGACATCCCAAGCGATTACCGATGCTTTATATGGTGCGTTGGGAGTGTTGGCCGCTTCTCAGGGGACGATGAATAACTTTACCTTTGGGAATGAACGTTATCAGTACTATGAAACCATCTGTGGTGGTGCGGGTGCGGGTGCTGATTTCGAGGGTACAGATGCGGTTCACACTCACATGACTAATTCTCGCTTAACTGACCCTGAAGTGTTGGAATGGCGGTTCCCTGTACTGCTTGAGAATTTTTGCATTCGTCCCCAGAGTGGGGGGAAAGGAAAACATCACGGTGGGGATGGTGTCATTCGTCGTCTGCGTTTCCTCGAACCGATGACAGCAGCTATTCTTTCGAGTCGTCGCGTTGTTCCTGCCTTTGGGTTGCATGGCGGTGAGGCCGGGGCCACAGGGAGAAATTATGTGGAACATTGGGATGGAACAGTAGAGGAATTAGGAAGCACTGCTGTTGTGGAGATGAATGTGGGGGATGTGTTTGTGATTGAGACACCAGGGGGTGGGGGTTATGAAAAGGCTACAGAGGTAATGAATGAATAATGCCGACTAAACAATTGATAGAATTCAGTCTATTTTAATGGACTTTTGCTATTAGCCAGGGATTTGAATCCCTGGCTGGTCGTTGGGTTGAGCGTTAACTTTTCTTATTCAAATGTCACGCAAAAAAGGCAGTAGGCGAGATGTGGAAAAAAGCAGCCAGTTCTTTCATTTGACTAGCTGTGAGTTCTCGTTTTCCATCCAGAATATCTAAAACGATAGATTCGGATTGGCAGATAGAGGCTAAATCTTTTGGCTGGAGATTGGATTCCTCTAGCAAGGCTTGGAGAAGCTCAACACCCTTGAGAGTTGGCATTGGCTCGTTTTTGTCTTCATAATCATAGACGAGAGTTCCAAGCACCTTTAGGTAGTCGCGATCGTCTTGTGTGAGCTTGCCTTTATCTAAAATAGAATTGATCTGATTCTGGGTAGCAATTAACTCAGCATCATTGGTAATTGGACGTGGGGGAAAGGTAGTAATTAGCTCGATGTAGTAGCTACTAGGAGTTTTCAAACCAGTCGTCATTTTTCCAATTCTCCTTATCGTATTCTGCATGAGTGAGGACGGCGCGGATAAATACTAGCTGATAGTCATAATCTATGTAGGTGATGAGTCTATAATTGTTACCGCTAATATTGAAAACAGTGAAATTATCAACTTGGTCTGCTGAGGGAAAGACTTGGCGTAACTCGTTAAAGTTTTGAAACTCAGAGTCAGATACACGCTGATACCAGAGTAAGAGTCCAGTTTGAGCGGTGGAGTGTTTTTCCCAAAATTCTCTGAGTGTCCTTCGGCTAATGATACGCATCAAATTTGCTCAAGCTACACAGGAAGCGAATCGCTAAATCCTACTCCCTCTACTGAATAGTCGGATGATGCCAAGATTGATAAAAGTCTGGGTAGGTCATATTTTGGGCACAGTGCCAGAGAAGACCATCTCTAACTCTATACAACTCTAAATCATCTCGGAAGATTTGCATATTTGGGCATTTACGCAAGTTTGTAACTATTTTTAAGAGTAGGTCGCTTCGGCGAGTCTCGCTCAAACTCTCAGCACATTCCCTGTAAACAAAAAATTCTTTAGTTGTACACATTGACTCAATTAGAAAAATAGTAGATTCTTCTTCATCAGGGTCAATCTGCTTAAGTTTTTTTGCAGCTTGACACCGACGGTGTTGGGTGTTCTCAGCATTGTGCAGTATTTCTTTCAGAGTAGTAGTAATAGTAGAGATATGAGCGCCAAGTTCCCATAAGCTTTCAGCAGATTGATAACGGCTCCATTCATCCTCACTATCCTTTAGCAAGTCCATCAATAAGTTAATGGCATCCGCGTTTCCAGTACCGATTTGTCCTAGACACCGTATGGCTGCTTCTCTCATGTACTTATCACTCTCAAATAGCTTCATCACGGCATCCACGGCTTTGCAACAGGAAATAGCCTCTGGCATTCTAGTACCTAGGTCACCTAAGCTATCAAGAGCCTCAACTCTGATATCCTCATCTTCACTATTTAAGAGTCGAATCAATATACTAATTACTTTCCAACTGTGAGGATCAAGCCTGCCTAGCAGATGAGCATAGTACAGATCATCCTGCTCACTATCGCTATCCGCTAGCATTTTCTCTAAAGTAAAATGTACTCGGAAAGGAATAAATTTTTCAAGACAGATAAAAATTGTCCTATTAATTTCTCTATAGGGATTTTTTCTTAAGACTTGAATTAGAGCATTCAAGGCATATTCGCTGCCATCACAAATCTCGCTTAAGCCTATAACAGCCAACCAAATTAACTGGATAAAGTCCGATCTACTACCATCACCGATTTCTCCCATACCATCAGCCGACCACCAGGCTTCATCTTTGTCAACGTGTAGCATTTCAATCAAAGTGGTGATTGCCTTTGGGCTACCAGGGTTAACTTTTCCCAGCTCTCGAGCAAGATGACAGCGCGTGAGTTCACAGAGATCGGCATCCAACAAGTTAGTCAAGGACTTAATTACCTTCTTACGATCTGTTTCTAGCAGTGCGGTTCTAGCCCCTCGTAGAACACCATGAAGCTGCTTTAGGTTAAAAGTCCACTCGATCACCTGTTGCACAATTTCATCAGCTTTGCGAGAGTTCTTAAACTCCGCGATACCAGCAGCGCCTATAAAATATGCTCGATGCCGATACAATTCATGCTCAATTCCATCTTCAAAATCTACCAACGCATCAATAAACGCCTCCTTCTGCTCCTTTGCCAGATCCATCCGTCCCAGCCATAGCAAAATTACCTCCTTCAGCTGCGGCTCAAAAATGCGATAGGTTCCTTGCATCGGATTGTTGGGAACGTGGTTGAGGAAATAGCGCCAATCATCGATCGCACACGCCGCAAAATATTCCTGAAACGTGAGATGGAAGAAAGCATAGATATCTTCACCCGTCTCAGCATCCTTGTAAACCCAATTCAGCCAACCGACATCACACGCTAACTGAAAAAGAGATTTACCCATTTTCTTATGAACAAATTTCCTCCGTAGTGGCAACTTCTTATCAATGGCTTCGAGTGCCAACTTAGAGAAGGCTGTGTGCAACTCCTCCTGCTTATCCAAATCATCAGTAAGCTGTGGGTGTTGTTTCCACCGATAGAAATACTCTATATATTGCTGGTAAAGTGTGGCTTTCGTCTTGGGCAAATCTCCCTGATAGAAATACCAGATTCCACACAACATCGCCAACCGCAACGGATTTTTAATCAAATCCCGAATCCGATCATTCCGAGTTCCATCTAACTTAGTTTCTAATTGTTCCCCTAATTCTGGCTTACCTTCCTGGGTAAACCACTGGTGAATAAAATCACCCACCTGCTCATCATCAAAATGCAGAGTGCGATATGTCTCAAAATTTAGCAGTGCGTTGGAGTTAGCTTCCCAAACATTTGAGCGACAGGTTAGCACCACTCGCGTCAAATCGCCCCATCCTTCTAGCTGGGTGGCAATTGCCTGTAGAGGTGATTCATCTGCCCTCATCTCATCCACCCCATCCAACAGCAGCCACACCTTGCCACTCTTGAACAATTCCTCTAGCTTCTTTTGTGCTGAGGTAATGCTTACATCACACTGAGAAATCAGCAGCGCATTCTTTAGCCAAATCTGGCATAAGTATTCTTCCAAGGTTTTCCCTCCCAGACTTGCCAGAGAAATGCAGATGGGAAAACCTTTATTTGAATTATCGATATAAAGAGCAATCTGCTCTAACCATGTACTTTTCCCTGCACCGGGTTCACCAACAATAGTGAGGTTTTTCTCTTTCCCTTCGATTACCTGTTCCAGAAACTCATCATATTGATACTCCTGCTCAATTTCTTTCTCAGTTAGCTGATATTGCAGCATTCCTCGCTCTGCCGATGGTTGAAACTCATCACCCCGTCGAGGCTGTTCCTTCGGCTTCACCAATCCCAGCTTCACATAGACATTCTTCGCCTCATGCCCCAGATGTCTGCCAGTGATTGATCGCCTGAAGTATTGCTTTTCTCGCTGCTGTGCTAAGACTTTGCCGCAGACTTCGCGCCAGTTGATAGCCTCAGCCGTCTGTTCTGCTGGGTTCCACTCCTTTGGATCGACTACCTCGGTTATGTCTAAATCTAAGGCTTGGACAATTGCGATCGCAGATGCTTTATTAACTCCGATTCCGTCGAAAAATCTTTGGACTGTTTTATCACTCACCCCTGCTGCTGTGGCAATGTCTAAATCAGTCCAAGTTCTGCCTTCATAGTTGCGTTTAGCAGCCTTAGCCTTGATGAGTTTTTGGCATCCCTCTTCAGTTGCCTTAACACTACGGCTGTTGCGAGTTTTCCCCATTGGAACGGATTGGTGGAATGTTGATATTGACAGCTTAGCTAGCTTCTCATCCCAGTGGCGAGGACAGAAAAGGAAACTTTGTTGCCTGTCCTGAACTGTCCAGCGCTAGACCTAGTAAGAAATTTAGTCTTGTCTCATCGGCAGCCGATACAACCAACAAATGAAGACAAAAAGACGCAAACAGGAGTAAATACGTGAAAAGTCTCACAAATATAGAAACTTCTACCCAGCAATCTCAAATCAAGCAGTCGCAAGAAGTCAAGCTCAATACTGTTGAGCCAACAAACACTCCCCCTCATCCCAAATTCCCCAAGAAGAAAATTTTTGCGGTATGTGAATTTACTTTCCTTACTTGGATAGGCTGGCTCGATCCAGTCCTAGGCTTCTGGGTTAGTCTCGCATTTCTAGTGTGGCACTTGCTGACAGACAAAGAATGACCGATTAAGGGGTGCGATCGCATCCTCATTACAATCCTTAAAATGCGATCGCACTCTCTTCTACTCGTGTAACTTCACCCCTCGAATCGAATAATCCAACAACTCTATCGGATGCATCAAAGTAACATCCTTCCCTTTCAACTGCAAATGCTTCTTAATTTGCAATGAACACCCTGGATTCGGAGAAGCAATTAACTCGGCCCCCGTATTGAGCAAATTATCCACCTTTTGCTGCCCCAACTCATCTGCCACTTCCGGTTGCAGCATATTGTAAACCCCAGCACTGCCACAACACAAAGCTGCATCAATCGGTTCTCGCAACTTCACATTCGGAATTTGCCGCAACAACTGACGCGGTTGTACGCTAATTTTTTGCCCATGTAATAAGTGACAAGCATCCTGATAAACCATCGTCAGCGGTTCATCTGTCACTGGTGAAAGCGGCGATGTCAGTCCCACTTGTGCCAAAAATTCTTGAGCATCTCTTACCTTCGCAGCAAATTCTTTCGCCTTCTCCCGATACTCTGAATCATCTTCTAAAATATGCCCATATTCCTTCAAGGTATGACCACACCCAGCCGCATTGATAATGACGTAATCGACCCCCGTCTCTAGGAAACTATCAATCATCTGCCGTGCCAATGCTTTCGCTTGTTCCTTTTGCCCTTGATGTTCGGGCAATGCGGCACAACACCCTTGAGTTTTCGGAATCACCACCTCACAACCATTTGCGGTTAAAACGCGCACCGTTGCCTCATTGATCGGTGAGAAAAATAAGCGCTGCACACAGCCTAAAATGACTCCCACTCGATAGCGTTTCTCCCCTTGGGGGGGAATAACATCAGGGAAATTATCTCGGAAAGAATCCAAATTAATTTGCGGCAAAATCGATTCCATTGCCGCCAAACGAGGGAGAAATTTCTTCAGCAATCCTGTAGAACGAACCAGTTTCTGCAATCCCAATTTTTGATAGAGATAGAGAAGCGGAAGAAAAAGGCGCAAGCGTCCGGGGTAAGGAAATAAATTAAAAATAATTGCTCTCACTAAGCGGTCTGCTAAACTGCGGGGATAATTTCGTTCAACTTGAGGACGAGTCGCCGCAATTAACTTGTCATACTGAACCCCAGAAGGACAGGTACTGACACAAGCAAGACACCCCAAACAAGAATCAAAATGTAGTACCGTCCCCTCGGCCAGTGGTGCCTCACCTTTGTTAATCGCATTCATTAAATAAATCCGGCCTCTGGGAGAATCCATCTCCTTACCCATTACCCGGTAACTCGGACAAGTCGAAAGACAAAATCCACAGTGAACACAAGTATCAATAAGTTCCTGCTTAGGAGGATTTTTCTCATCAAAACCGGAAATCGAATGTTCACCCTCATCAACAGGTACACTTGCCCTTACCGTATCTGGTGTTGGAAATTGAAGATTCGGTTGGGTAGATGAAGTCTGCATATTATTTCTCTGCTCTTATCTCTTAATTCTGTGCTCTGGAGTGTCTTTGTAGTTTGTTCCTTAAATTCCCGCAACGAACCGATGAGGACTTAAAAGATTTTTTGGATCAAATTGCTGTTTAATGCGGCGCATCATATCCAAAGCATTGCCACTGTAACCCCAAACATCTAGCTGTTGCTTCAAAGCAACGGGTGCCTCCAAAATCGTGAGAAAACCCTGTTGCGATTCACAATGACGTCGCAGTTCTATAATCGTTTGAGGCGTAACCGTTGCGGGGTCGAGGCGCAATCGTCCCAACCCGCTATTAGCATGAATGATTCCCAATCCCGTTGAAGAGGTTAAGGCGTCTAGTTGAGTCAAGGTGGTGACAGCGGCGGTAGGTAATACTCCTATTTTGCAAGTAATTGCTGGTTCCTGTGAGGCTGTCCAGATTTGTTCTGGCAATGATTGCCATAGATTGGCTTCATCACTATCCGCATACAAAGTGCCTTGTAAACCTAACTGTTGTCCAACATCTAGCAACCGCGAAGATTGTTCTTGAACACTTTCAGGCACGCTTTGAAAGCGTACTCTTAAACCCAGACCTTGACCCAAATTCAGTTTACTGACAAGCTGAGTGGAGAGTAAATCCGCTACTGTGGGCGTGAGTGCAGAAGCGAGAAGGGTTTTTGTGGCAGTAGAAATTGCCTCCGCTTCACCCGTCAACACCACAGTCCCCGACGCCTCTGGTATCGGATATGCACGAAATGTGACTTCTGTCAAGATTCCTAATGTGCCATAGGAACCCGTGAACAGCTTCATTAAGTCGTAACCCGCCACATTTTTCACCACCCGACCCCCAGCTTTAGCCAGTTGCCCATCACTGCGGATAAAGGAAATCCCTAAGAGCATATCCCTAACTCCACCATACCTCTGACGCCAAGACCCACTATCCGCTGTAGCGATAATGCCACCAAGAGTAGCGTCTTGAGGATAGGCAGGGTCGAGGGGAAGAAATTGATTTTCTTTTAACAGGAGATTTTGTACATCAGCCAATTTAACTCCAGCTTCGACTGTAACCGTTAAGTCACCTACGGCATGTTCAATCACCTGATTGAGGCGTTCGCTACTAATAACAATGTCAACCTCTTTCCCTACACCCCCCCAGCCCAATTTACTACCGCTACCACAGGGAAGAACGCTCCAACTGTTGTTGTCAGCACAGGTCAGGATGCTTTTAAGTTCTGTAACTGTATGGGGGAAAACAATACAACTGGGTAAGTTTTCTGATAAATTAGCTCTTTTGATGCGCTCTTGCCATAGGGGTGGGAAGTGTTCCCAGTCATAGAGAGCAGATTCGCCAACAATCGATTCCAGTTCTCGGACAATAGATGCCGTAACGTCCGGTTTTGCGATCGCATTCATCTTTGTCTATCCTTTTGATATTGTCACTCTCGACATTCCCCATCTGGTTTTTATCATCTATTTATAAAGAAACCTCAAAACCTTATACTGAAGGGGATATGGGAAAAGCAGCAACCCGTGTACCCTAGTATCGTAGGCTACCATCAATGCTGATGAATACAGGCAATCCTACGTTAATTTGCTTCTGGGAGTTCACGGGATGGCTCATCGCAAGCTTAAAAAACCAGTCGCTCAAGCTTTAGATCGAGAAAGCTTACTGAATCGACTGACTACCCGCATCCGCCAATCCCTAGAACTACAAGAAATTTTGACCACAACGGTCGAAGAAATCCGTTCGTTTCTCGGCACAGACCGTGTTAAAGTATACAGCTTTCATCCGGATGGAAGTGGAGAAGTCATTGCCGAGTCAATCCATGGCACTCACTTGCCTTCTCTGTTAGGCTTGCGCTTTCCGGCAGAGGATATTCCGCAATCAGTCCGTGAACTGTTTATCAAAGCCCGTCAACGCGTAATTGTTGATGTGACCGTCGGCCGCAAGACACTGAACTTCTTAGACTCCCTAGAAACTGGAAAAAGCTTGGTCAGAGAAGACATTCGCCACTTTCCAGTTGACCCCTGCCACCAAGAATATCTCACTTTGATGGGAGTCTCTTCTTCTCTCGTTTTGCCGATTTTATATCAAAATCACTTGTGGGGGTTGTTGGTCTCTCACCATCGAGAGTCACGACACTATGAGGAACGAGAGCTGCAAATTGTCCAGTTATTGGTCGATCAAGTATCAATTGCGATCGCTCAATCCGAACTCCTCTATCGCGCCCGCCTACAAGCTGACCATGAAGCCAAACTCAATCAAATCAGCAGTCGGCTTCACAGCCCGTTAAAACTCACAAAAATTCGGCAAATGGTTATAGAGGAAGCCGTCGCTGCCTTACAAGCGTCAGGCGGAAGACTTTATATTACTGCTGAACCTATGGAGCCGGCTGCTCAACTGTATACCGCCGGAACTCAACCCACCCTAACCTGCCTTGAAGAAACCGACTTATGGCAGCGCTTAATGGGCCCCTCCTCAGAACTCTCCATCGCTCAAACCCGCTCCATTCCGTCTCTAACAACCTGGGAATTTACTCCCACCGACTCCTTAATACCGTCTTCGACTTGCTACTCAGGAAGTGGGGTGGTTTCCCAAGTCTACACCATTCCTGACCTCTTCAAGGAACCCTCACTTGAGTCTTTAATTTCAGCGTTCTCTACAACAACTATCCGCAGTCTGCTTATCGTACCTCTTCAGTACCATCACCAGTGTGTCGGCTGCCTGACCTTCTTTCGCAGCGAGATGGAAACAGAAACCTTATGGGCTGGATGTAGAAATGATGACGCCCGCAATCACCGTCCTCGTGCTTCCTTTGAAGCGTGGAGAGAAGTCACTAAAGGACAGACAAAACCCTGGACACCTGAAGAAGTTAAGCTAGGGCAAGCCTTGGGCATTCATCTTTACATGGCAGTGATGCAACGGCGCGTTGAAGATATGCTCCAGCATCAGGCATCTCATGATCGCTTAACGGGTTTGCCCAATCGCATCCTATTCGAGGATCGGCTTTCTTTAGCACTGGCTCACACTCACCGCAATGGTGAAATGCTCGCCGTAATCTTTCTGGATTTGGATGGCTTCAAAACAATTAACGATACCCTAGGTCATGCCGTGGGTGATCAGCTCCTGAAGAATGTCGCCGCACGCCTAACTAACTGCCTGCGGGATGAGGACGTTCTCGCCCGCTGGGGAGGAGATGAATTTACCTTGTTGTTATCACCGATTAGCTGTCCTGAAGCAGCGGCCAAGATGGCCAAAAATATTTTAAACGCCCTAAATTCCCCCCTACAGTTTGGGGGTCAAGAACTACACATCAAGGCAAGTCTAGGCATTGCTTTGGCTCCTTATGATGGAGAAGATGCGGAGACACTCCTGAAGAATGCAGATGCTGCCATGTACCGCGCCAAGCAGCAGGGACGCAACAAATACCAACTCTACACCGCTGCTATTGGCACGAAAGCGCAAGAGCGGCTGAGTTTGGAAAACAATCTTTATAAAGCCTTGGAACGTCAAGAATTCCTATTGCACTACCAGCCACAAATTGACTTACAAACTGGGGCCGTGGTAGGAATGGAGGCGTTGATTCGCTGGCAGAGTCGGGAGTTAGGATTGATTTCACCCGGTGTGTTTATTCCTCTGGCAGAAGAGATGGGGCTAATTAGCTCCATTGGGGAATGGGTTCTCTGGACAGCTTGTGCTCAAAATCGTGCTTGGCAGACGTTAGGATTACCGCCGATCCGAATAGCGGTGAATCTTTCAGCGCGTCAGTTCCAACAGAAAAGTTTGCTGGAAGTGATTGCTCAAGTTCTGGAAGCAACTCAGTTGGAACCGTATTATCTAGAACTGGAAATTACTGAGAGTATTGCGATGTATGATATCCCTTCGACCATTGACCTATTACGCACGTTGCGGGCTATGGGAATCCAAATCGCGATCGATGATTTTGGCACAGGCTACTCTTCCCTCTCGTCTCTCAAACACTTCCCGTTAGATAAGCTAAAAATTGATCAATCCTTTGTCCGGGATTTGGTCACAGATTCTTATGATGCCGCTATCACTTCGGCAGTGGTAGCGCTAGGGCATGGGCTGAAGTTGGAAGTCGTTGCCGAGGGAGTGGAAACCCAAGAACAATTGGCATTTTTGCGATCGGTAAAGTGTGATGGTATGCAGGGGTATCTGTTGAGCCGTCCTCTACCTGCTCTAGCAGCAACCCATCTACTGAGTGACAGCACTAAGTTGGGTATTTAGACAAAAATAGGATATTATCTGCGTGCATCTGCCTGCATCTGCCTGCATCTGTGGTTTGTTATTTAATAACAGTGAACCGGGAACCTGAAAACCAATTCAATCTTCAAAGGTAAAAAGTAAAGTTCCAAATTTCGAGTGAATGCGATCGCCTTTGCTACAGCGGACACAGCAGCGTCCATCTAGACCTCCGCATGGGGAATTGCGGTCAAGGTGTAACGGGTTAACCGTCAACCTAGTTCCCGCTATAATATACTCATTTTTGCGGGATAACTGATGCTTCTGACACTGACTAATCGACTAAAATTGACTGCATCGAAATCGGATATTCTCCGTGCAGTTTGTCGCGATTGATTAACTCGGATGCCAATGGGGCGCTGAATATTTGGCGGAAGCATCTTAACTTAAGTAAGGCGGATGATTACTTGTTAATCGGACGCTGTAGTGGTTGCGTGGCGCAACCGTCAAGGTTAGATCTTGAGAAGCCATGTCTATAGCCGTAGGGTTAGACACAGAGTACGTCACCCCACTGTATTCTCTATTAAAGATGCGATCGGTTCCTGCATTTTTCTAATTTTTTGGGCTTAACCCCTGACATAGCCAGGGTTTTAATTCCTGGGAACTCGGTCAGGTTCCACTTCTAGAGCGTACCCAGGTTATATCTTTTCGCTTCTTACCCCACCTTAGGTGAAGCGGTGCAACGTTTGCGAATCAGAGCAATCATGATGAAATTCCAGTGGCTACTGCTACTTCTTTCCAGTTTTTCGAGCATTTTTTTCTTTTCATCTCCCGCTGACGCCGCCAAACTTCTTCTATGGCGTTTTGACGCCAATCAGAACCGCTTGGTGTTTACTACCGATGGTAGTGTTCAACCCAAAGCACAACTGCTTGCCGATCCCACGCGCTTGGTCATCGATTTACCAGGGATTACCTTAGAACGTCCGACGTTGAATCAGGCAGGCCGTGGGGCAATTCAGGAAATCCGTGTAGGACAACTTAATGACCAGACGACTCGCATCGTTGTAGAGTTGGCACCGGGTTATACCATAGACCCGCAGCAAGTAAAGTTTCAAGGCATTTCTCCTAGTCAATGGTCGGTGCAATTACCAACACCTCAGCGACTCGCCACATTGCCTAGGACAACACCTTCTGTTATCGTAGATCCCTCACCCAATACTTCAAGCTCCTCCAACAATCCATCCTCTTCCAATCGTGTGGCAACGATTGAGTCCGTTGAACTGACCAATAATGGCACTCAGTTAATCATTCGGGCTGACCGGGGCGTAAGGGCAAGTAGTCGTTGGGATGGCATAGCCAAGGGATATCAGATTACCATCCCTAGTGCCAAACTCGCTGACCGAGTCAGAGGCCCTCAGCTAGATAGGAGTAGTTCAGTATCGCAAATATTAATCCGGCAGCAAGATTCACGCACTGTCACTGTTTTAGTCAAACCCAGTCCGGGTACTCAGATAGGAGATCTCAATCAGCTTAGCGATCGCCTTTTAGCCCTGCAACTACAGCCTGCCAAACCGATATTGCCTCCCACCGGCTCAATTCCTGTGCCACCGCCTAACCGACCGGTACCATCTACCCCCTTCCCTGGTGTACCCAACTCCCGGATTGTTGTGATGATCGATCCAGGGCATGGTGGCAAAGACCCCGGAGCCATTGGTATTGGAGGGTTACGGGAAAAAGATGTCATCTTACCCATTTCCCAACAAATCGCAGCGCGGTTGGAGCAACAAGGTATACAAGTAGTAATGACGCGTTCAGATGATCGATTTATCAGTCTTGCCGGACGCGTACAAATGGCAAAACGGACAGGTGCCGATATATTTGTCAGCATTCATGCTAATGCCATCAGTATGCGTCGTCCTGATGTTAATGGATTAGAAACCTATTACTTCGCCAATCCGCGTTTAGCCCAAACTATTCACAACAGCATTTTGCAGAGCGTGAACATACGCGATCGCGGGGTACGGCAGGCAAGATTCTACGTTTTGAGAAATAATTCCGTGCCCTCTGTTTTAGTGGAGGTGGGTTTTGTCACTGGAGCCGAGGATGCCCGCCAACTAGCATCTCCAGCATTTCAAAGCCAAATGGCAGATGCGATCGCGCGAGGGATTCTCCAGTACATTCAGCAAAATTTTTAGAAGCCAGGTTATATTAAAATCTAGGGAATGCTTCACTGGCTCTCTCTGGCCTCATGCTCAAAAAATTTTTGTGCCTATTGATTTGAGTAGGCACAAAAAACGGGTCAACCTGACCTCGGTTAACCCGTGAGCTTGGGAACGCCTAGATGTACTACTGAAGCACTAATTTAACATTGGCATTCTGTAAGCCGCGCTGCTTGACCTCTGCCAAGGTTTTGTTGACCGCGTACTTCTGGTTGATCGAGTTGATCAGTTCGGTTTGGTTGTGCTTCTTAGCAACACCCCACAGGTCAGCAATCAGGTCAAAGGAACCATCGCTGTTGCGGGACCAACCGAGGTCATACTCACCTTCCAGAACGGCAACGATATCGGAACGAACCCGCTGACCGTTGTAGCCACGAACATCGGCTTCGGTCTTGACGGAGATACCCAGGTCACGGAGAGAGGTCTTAAGGATTTCAGCGTCGGTGATTTTGGTACGCAGGGTGCTAAAGTGAGACATTTGGATTTCCTCCAGTAGAGATAGAAGAGAAACAACAACGTAGCGTTTTGCTTTTGTCATAAGCCGCTTGCAATTAAGGCGGCTTTTTTTTGTCAAACTGCTAGCAAGAGTTTGCTAGCCTTTCCTCCTGTTGGGAGCAGGAGAAAGCCTGTTAAAACTCCAATCGCTGATATTCAGCAATGGAGGCTGCCGCAGGTCGCGCTCGCTGCCTAGCCCAGTCCCTCAGGGCTGTTACCTGCTCAGTCATTGTCCGAGAAAGCGGCAGTGTGGATTTGATCGCCGCTATGATGTCGAGTTGGGTGAATTCTCGGTCTTGAGCAAATGCTTCGTACATTGCAGCAATGATGGCTTGCTCAATTTCTGCTCCCGAGAATCCATCGGAAATCTTCGCTAACTGATCTAGATCGAAGCGAGTAATATCTCGACGCCGCTTACTCAGGTGAATACTAAAAATCTGCTGACGTTCTTCCGCATTCGGTAAATCTACGAAAAATATTTCATCAAAACGACCTTTCCGTAAGAACTCCCCAGGTAAACGCTCAACTCGGTTAGCTGTTGCCATCACGAATACCGGTGAGGTCTTTTCCTGCATCCAAGTCAGGAAGGAACCGAAAATACGGCTTGAGGTACCTCCATCCGAGTCAGAAGACCCCGTAGTGCCAGCAAAAGACTTATCTAACTCGTCAATGAAGAGAATCGTTGGAGAAATGGATTCAGCCGTTTTCAAGGCGTTGCGTAAGTTCGCTTCCGATCGCCCCACCATTGAACCATCATACACCCGACCCATATCTAGGCGCAGTAGTGGCAGACCCCAGAGGCGAGATGTCGTTTTGGCAATGAGAGACTTACCACACCCAGGAACTCCTAAAATCAACATCCCTTTGGGTTGGGGTAATCCATATTCTCTCGCTCTTTCGGTAAAGGCGTTGGAGCGTTGCTT
>JBFLZA010000009.1:0-32963 GCA_040756535.1 Cyanobacteriota bacterium | reverse complement strand
GATCGAGGCGGTTATCTGATTATTGTGCAAAATACCACCGGTGAACTTTATGGGATTCCGGTAGCTGAAACTCCAACCTTAGTGGAGGTGCCTTTATCAATGATTCGCGCTCTACCCGAATCCTATCGTCGTGCTGATACTTTAGAGGTTGCTAGTCACGTCGCTGTGATTCCCCAGGAAGGAGTAGCTTTAACTATCTTTTTATTAAATGTCGATCTACTGATGCCCATCTTCTTAGAACTCACAGCAGCAAAAGAAACCTGAGCCATGAACCATGAACCATGAACCATGAACCATGAACCTTAAAGTGTAAGCTGGAGTTCCCCTTCTCCTAAGCTTAATCAAGCTGCTCGATTGGATAAAATCGAGTTGAAGACTATGTGATGCTGAGAGTCAAACCTAATCTTCCCTTGCTGCTGTAGCTTACTTAGCTCTCGAGTAACCGTCACTCTGGTAGTGCAGCAAGCATCAGCAAGTTCCTGGTGCGTAAGGCGAACACTCAAACGAGTGCCTTGTGTCACGGTTTGACCAAATTCCTGTTTCAACCACAGCAGGAGATAGTACAAGCGGTCTTTCACATGTCGCTTCCCACCAATGGCTAAAAGCATTTCTGCTTGCCGGACACGCTCAGTTATTTTTGGTAAAAGAGCCTGAGTCAGACGAGGGGAAGCAGCTATTTCTTCTAGGGAAATACTCACTAACTGCACATCGTCCGAGAGAGCTATTGCTTGATAGGTAGGTAAGGAAGTCATACTAGAGCCAAAAGGCATGGACGGCCCTGCCAACCCAATGAGTACTTCTTCGCCCGTTTCACTGATTGTGCTTAACTTCACTAGACCCTGACAAACTAGCCAAATCCTCTGAGGTGTTAAGGAGATGACCTCTCCTTTAGAATACATGTGCCTTGGGCGATCCTTGCTGGGGTCGTAGTCATGACTTAAGAGCGCCAATTGAACTCGCTTGCGCTCGGTAATGTCGCGCACTATCCAGCGCAAGGCGACTAACTTGCCGTCCAAATCGCGGACAGGGGCTACAGTCAAAGCAGCGTCAAAGAGCTGATCATTACGCTGCTGCATCCGTACTGTCCACTCCTGCACCGGCTCTCGCTCGTGCAGCTGATTTAGCTGAGAATAAAATGCCGGACGCTCTTTGGGTGGAATAAAGCTGACTAGCAGTTTGTTTACCAAGAATGACTGTTCAACATTGAACAGTAGGGCGGCGGCGCGGTTCGCTTCCTGAATTTTCCCTTGGGCGTCACTCACTAAGTAAGCATTTGGCATGAACTCGAATAAGTCTTGGTATCGCTGGCGTTCCGCTTCTAGCCGCACTCGTGCAGCCGCCAATTCCTGAGTCTGCTGGTAGAGTTTCTCTGTGGCTGCTTCTAGTGTTTCTGAAGCCATGCCGAGTTCCTTGAAAGCGGCTGGCAGCAAATCGACTTTCGGCTGTACTGTAGCGATCGCGTCTCGATATAATTCAGCTAAGCGCCCATGAAGTAACTGTACCTTTTGGGCAAACATATCTATGTTCATATTAAACTTAGAAAATTTCTTTTGATAAACTTGAGTTTGGCAAAAAAACAGACTCAACCTTACATAAAGCAAAAGCTATGGGAAATAATATTCTCCTATAAATGAGTAGAGATTATCATGCCCGCAGTTCAGTCTTGTTTAAAGTGTAAAAAACTCAGTCAAGAAAGTCTGTACCCTATCGTACAAAGACAATTCATCTCTCCATCTTCTTCTTTATGTTCTCAAATCGCCTTGGTGTAATGCCCAACTTCAAGGAGAGTTGGAACCTGTAAACAAGAAAGCGATCGCTCGATATCTACGTCTAAAGAGCGATCGCTCTATCCAGAGTTAGCAACGAGACTTATAGCGCTTGTAACACCCTAAAAAATTAGCGTTTCTTAATCCAGTTTCTATTAATAAGCACTAGTTCCGAGCCTGCTTTAATTGGCATTGCTCAATATTTAACAGCTACTGAAGCTTAACCGCATATATCTGAAGAAATGGTTTAATGTTAAATCATTGTGTTACTATTTATACAAGCATTAATCTTTGCATCGTTGTTTGCCAGCAAGATTATGAATACCTGTAATCTTGTAAAATTAGTATTCACTTTTAGAAAGCAGAGAAGCAGGGAAGTTCCCGGAGAAAAAACGCGGAAAAATTTTCCGGGGATTTCTGAGATGGATTTGAGATGAGAGACAAGCCACTCAAACAAGCAAGGAACCTGTCTGCTAAGTAAGTGCTTCACTACCCTGGTGCTATCTCCGTAATTAATGTAATAAAAATTAGGGAAGGCTATTATGACTTTCAGCTAGATTGCAGATAATCCCTGTTGGTTCTGTAGCCATTTGATTCATAACTCGCCTGGATTAACGGGTCAACCAATTTTAGATTTTGGTCAAACTATCCGGAATTAGAGGATAAAGTCCTGAAAAATGGAGAAGCTCTGTTTTTAGTTCGATCTCAAGAAAACTAAAAATCTCTCATTGAATAATTGGATCATGATTTTCTGGTCATATTTTTATTTTAAAAAGAATAAGATACTATTAAAATATTTCCATAAAAGGAAATATCAATATTGATATATTTAACATAAACAAATCAAAAAAAGGTGTTTTTCTATTGTTTTTTTTGAAGAAAAATTAAATATGGTTTAAAATTTTCTTCAATCACTGACTAATATTATTACTACTACAGAACTCATATTAATTCTGCGAAATTCGAGGCTGATTGGAATCTGGAGAAGAGAATGAAGCTCAAAACTAAGTTTGTTTCTGTTTTTTTTGCGGTTGCATCGTTAGTAGCATTATTAGGAATTGTCAATATAAAAACCAAAGGTAATGTTAATAAAAATTTTAATAAAATCACGGAAAATACTGCTCCTGAAATTATTGCCTTAAATCGAATAAAAGTTGCTTCGTTAAAGATGATGAATGAAGCATCTAGTTATGCTTTAGTTCAATCTGAATTACAACAGGAGACTGGTAATTCTCGTTTAGAAGCCAAGGGGAGGGAAGAAGAAGAGAAGTTTGAAGAAGCCAAAGAAGAATTAGAAAAATGGCTGGTTCAAATTAAAGAACTTGCCGATACTCCAGAAAAACAAGAACTTTACGAACGAATCCTTCAAAAAAAGGCAAATCTTGAGCAAATTGAACAATCGCTTATAGATGAAAAGAAAAGGGGAGTTAAGGGCAACGCGATACTCAACAGAAGACAAGATTTTGAGGTAGCAGAAGAAGAATTTCTTCAGGTAATCGATCAAGCTATACAAGCTAATTTAGAAGCACTTGAGGTTGAAAATAAAGAAGCAAATGCCAGCGCCACCGCTTCTCTAATCATTAACCTGACCGCTGTCGCCGCTGTGATGGCAATATCGGTTAGTTTGGGACTGATATTAGCAGAAACAATTACTAAGCCGATTATAAAAATCAAAGAGGCAGCCGCTAAAATTGGGCAAGGAGATTTTGACACTAGAGTAGAGATAAACACTCAGGATGAGCTGAGTATTTTAGCCGATGCCTTTAATCAGATGGTGGGGCAGTTGCAAGAAACAACCGTCTCTAAATCCTATCTCGATAACATCATCAGTTCTCTCAGTGATGCTCTAATCGTTTTCAATAATCAGGGCAAAGTAAAAGGCTGCAATGAGGCTGCTTTAAGCCTTTCAGGATATCAAGCCACTGAACTACTGGATCAACCCGTTGGATTCTTTCTGAACCAAGAGAATTTCCCAGATTTTCCGTTTGAGGGTAGGAGAGAAACAATCTTCTTTGCCAAGAATGGTAGCCACATCCCCGTGTTAGTTGCCGCATCAGTGATGCAAAATACAGCGGGAAAGAATGAGGGCATCGTTTGTTTAGTGCAAGACATATCGGCTCGCAGACAAGCAGAGAAGGCGCTACGGAGACAAGCCCTGATGTTCGAGACTATTTATGATGGCGTCATCCTTACAGATGTAGAAGAAGGTCGAATCATTGACTGGAACCCAGCGGCCGAGAGGATATTCGGTTATCAAAAAAAAGAAGTGTGGGGTCAAATCGCCGGAATTATATACCACCCAGCTGTGGCAACAGAACTGATACAGGAGATGCTCCACAGTTTGAACCGAGAAGGGCGCTGGGTGAGGGAGCTGGACTTTATCCGTAAAGATGGCACCAAGGGAGTCTGCGAAACAGTCGTTGTACCGCTATGGGATGAACAGGGCCACATAGTAGCATCGATGGGGGTTTACCGTGATATTACCGATCGCAAACAATACGAAAATCAATTAGTCGAAGCACGGGAAGCTGCTCTAGAAGCCGCACGGGCTAAAGCTCAATTCTTAGCGAACATGAGTCACGAAATCCGCACGCCGATGAATGGTGTGTTGGGAATGAGTGAACTTTTGTTAACCACTGAACTCAATGCCCGACAACTTGATTTCGTGCGTACCCTGCAAGTGAGTGGAGAGCATTTGCTGGGCGTGATTAACGATGTTCTTGACTTTTCTAAAATCGAAGCTGGGGAAATGCGACTAGATAGCAATGATTTTGACTTAAATCGCTGTCTTGAAGAAATCTTGGATTTATGCAATCCTCAAGCGGCGATGAAAGATTTGGAATTGGGTCTTTTAATTGATACAGAAGTGCCGCGACAACTGATCGGAGATGCAGGTCGCGTGCGGCAGGTTCTCACTAATTTAGTGGGTAATGCTATTAAATTTACCGACGAAGGAGAAGTGGCAATTCATGTATCTGTCAGCAGTCAGTCTGAAGACGAGCAGCAGACTCATTTGCGATTTGCTGTTAAAGATACGGGTATTGGCATTGATGCAGAAGACCAGAAAAAGCTGTTCAATTCCTTCTCACAAGTAGATACCTCCACCACTCGCAAGCATGGTGGCACCGGTTTGGGTCTAGCAATTTGCAAGCAACTGGTGGAAATGATGGGAGGTGAAATAGGGGTAGAGAGTGAATTTGGAGTGGGCTCTACCTTCTGGTTTACGGCGAATTTTGACAAGGTGATGGTTGAACCGACAAAACCAATTAGCGATCGCATTTCTCCTAAAGGTTATATTTCCCCGGAAGCTCTCGCCGGAAAGAGAGTGTTGGTTGTAGATGATCGCCCCATCAACCGCCAAATTGTACAGCATCAATTAACAGCCAAAGGGATGCAAGTCGATGAAGCTCCCAATGGCTTTGCTGCCCTCAACATCTTGCAAGCAGCGACCGATGCCGGAAAACCCTATGATGTCGTTTTAATCGACATGAAAATGCCCAAAATTGATGGGTCAACCTTAGGGCGGCTGATTCTCGCTGAACCGGATTGGGCGCACCCGAAGTTAGTGCTGATGACCTCCATGCACGCAGGCGATTCCGCTCAACCCTTACTCAGAAGCGGGTTTGCTGATTATTTAGTTAAGCCGGTCAAAGAATCCCAGTTATTGCAGTCCCTGCTCAAAGTACTCGCTCCCGAACAGCTACCGTTAGTTCTCACCGAATTGTCCCAGGAAGAAACCTCGAACGATGACGCAGGACAAGAGAGCATCCTGAAAATTTTGATAGTGGAAGATACCCCGATCAACCTAAAATTAGTGCAGCATCAGATCCGGCTGCTCGGTCACCAGTGGGATGCAGTAGAGAATGGTTTAGCCGCCCTAGATAAATTAGCAGAGCGCAACTATGATATCCTCCTCATGGATTGTCAGATGCCTGTGATGGACGGCTACGAAGCAACCAAAGCATTGCGGCAACGGGAAGGTGCAGACCGTCATACGATAATAATTGGGATGACGGCTTATGCCATGCAAGGCGATCGCGAAAAATGTCTGGCTGCGGGTATGGATGACTACCTAAGCAAACCCGTCATGGTGAAAGACTTGAAAGAAACGCTGTTGCGATGGTCATCCGAGATTAAGGCACATTCGGCAGTAGAAAGTAGCCTGTCTCAGGACGAAACAAGCATAGATGTTCCAATCATCATCGTCAATTCTGCCGCAGATTTAGTCGATTGGTCTCGCCTAGAAGAAATTGCTGGAGGAGACCCCTCCTTTCAACTCGAAATGGTGCAAGAATTTGTGAAGAATGCGGGAATCTTCCTAGCCGAGGCGAAGCAAGCCCTAGCCGAAAAGGATGGCGTTACCCTTGCCAACAAAGCTCACCAAATTAAAGGGGGTAGTGCCTCGGTAGCTGTGCAATCGATGTCAGAGATAGCATCTAAGCTCCATCATCAGGCTCAAGCTAACAATCTAGAGGGGGCTGATGAGTTAATCACCCAGTTAGAGGAACTTCTAGAGCAACTAAAAGCCCATAGAAACGTGGGTTAGTGAAATTACTTGCAGGGATTATGGCAGTTCTCAATTGAATAGAATACACATTGTTCGTAGGGGCACGGCAATGCCGTGCCCGTAGAGTAATTGAAAACCTTCAACCTTCAAACCTCTTAAAGAGCAACCTCATTTTTTGAAGCAGCACAGCGAAAACCAGCCAAAATCTGACGAATACCCGGATAATACCAGTTACGAAAACTACCGCGAATAGCCCAAGGGCGGGTTGCCCAACTCCCTCCTTTGAGCACTCGATGCTGTCCGTCAAAATAAGTTTGGGAATAGCCTCGGTATGGGTAAGCAACAAATCCCTCGTAGGCATCGAACCAGCTTGCTGTCCATTCCCAGACATTGCCGAGCATATCGTAACACCCATAGGCACTTCGCCCCATTGGGTAAGCATTCACGGGTGTGGTTTGACCAACAGTATTGTCGAGATTCCCTAGGTGAGGGTTGAATGCTTCCTGTCCCCAAGGGTATGTGCGCTGTTGCTTAGTTGCCGCATCCCAACTCGCCGCTTTTTCCCATTCTGCTTCGGTTGGTAGTCGCTTCCCGACAAATCGAGCATAGGCATCGGCCTCGTACCAGCTAACACCGCAGACGGGGTGATTGTCCCAGGTTGTCGCTTGTGACCAGTACAGGGGTTCTTTTACTGGATTTTCTTGAAGCCACATCCAGCCTTCTGGCGACCACCAGCGCTGGTTCTGGTAACCCCCCGCTTCAATAAATTCTCGATACTGACCACATGTGACGGGATAGCGGTCTATGCAGTAAGTATCAAGGTAGAGGCGGTGACGCGATCGCTCATTATCCAACGCCTCCATTGCATCACTCCCCCTCATAAACTCCCCGGAAGGAATTTCAATCATCTGGCTCTGTCCCCCCCCCTTACTAAGGGGGGGTTGGGGGGGGTACAGGGAGGATGGGGAAGTGGCAGCATTGCCCCTCACCCAAAGCTCTTGATGCTTCTCTCTTAGATGCCAGCGCTGTAGTTGCAAAACAAACGCCATGATTTCAGTATGTTGGCTCTCATGCTGAATGATAAAGCGCCATAGCCGTTCTTGCTGGTCTAAAGGAGCCGTTTCTAGGTAGGTAAAAACTTGAGTTCTCACCGTATCCAGATAATGGTAGAGTTGTGCCAATGAAGGTACATTTTCTCGTTCACATTTGGGTAAGCCATCAGCAGCAAAGAGTTGATGATATTCCGGAAATAGCGGGGATAGGCCAGCACACCGCTGTAGTATCCAAAGCGCTTCTGTATAAGCAATGTGCCCTAAATGCCAACCCACGGGGCTGAATTCTGGATGAGCCTGCTTGCGGAAGGTTGAATCGTCAAGGTCTTCAACCAGAGCTAGAGTACCGGCACGACATTGATGCATTGCATCAATGATTACCTCTTTACGTGAATTGATTGATGTAAAATTCAAGCTTTCCTCCCACCTGGGGAATTCTACTATTCGGCAACTGTTCCAGTTTCTGGTGAATCGGGGTTCATAAGCAAGAGCCTGCCTCTGCCAATAGGAACTGGTGACTGAGGCTTTCTTGTTGAGTCTGGATTTGACAACCTGTGATTTCGCTCACACAATAAACTTGTCCGAGTCACCCATTAGTCGCTAATGGATTACTTAATAACAAATGATGAATCACTCATTAACACGCTAATAATCACGTTAATTGGGTTATTAGCTTACTAGCGTTTTTTGCTAAAAAATCCGACCATTCAAAATATAAATTGCAGCAACGGCTGTCGCTAAACGATAATTATCTGGAGTTTAACAATGAACAGTTCAGTATTATCCAATTGCCATGGAGTTAGCCAGAAAAAAGTTTTGCTGAAGTTGCAATACAAAGCTTTAAAATCGAGGACAGAAGATAAGTTTGAGGCATGGATTATGAATATAGAAGAGCGATGGGCACAGGAAATTTCAGACTGTCTGCAAGGCAGATTCCCCGATTGGCGAGATTGAGGGAAACTTCTATCAAGTCTAGGTTGCAACCGATTTCTAGCCTTAATAAGCCGCATTAAAAAAACAATTTTACCTTTTTGACCGTAGCAACTTCACGCACTAGACTTGATATCAAATTTTCTCCTAACTGGAGGCTTTATTCATCTTTCTCAGGATGTAGAGTGGCACTGCTTACAGAAGTTTGAAAGCGATTTTATTCTTCGTGGACAGTGCCCGTCCGAAGGGTTTTAAGGAGGAGAAAAGATGTAATATGAAGCTTGAACTAATTACGAATTAGTTTTTTGCGATCGCTTCTGTGCTATCCCGCTCGCCTAGGCTCATACTATCGATGTAAACTTCAAGATTTTCTTCTACTCTGACAATGCTACTGCTGGGTACACTGTTCCAGTTTCCAGCAAACAGGGGTTCAGACGCAATCAACACAGAATCGGGGTAATTTAAGTCATCTCTTAACCAGTACAGTGTGGGTGCTGTCGTCCCGTGAGCATAACGACTGGCAACCAGACGATGTCCATCACTGATAATGACGTTGGCAGAAAAGCTTACTTGCTCAGCGGTGGCTAATTCAGTAAGAGTTATCAATGCATGGTGTAAAGCTTTTTCTATAGTGATATTTGGCGCTGCCTGCAATTCATTGATGAATAGGGCAAAAATGTGTTCGGAATCAGTAGTACCATTGATAGATTGGTAGACGGTATCGCTAAGGCGATCGCGTATGGGTCGATACAGTGTCTTCCGGAAGTTAGTGATAAAACCGTTATGAATCAATAAAAGCCGACCTTCTCGAAACGGCTGACAGTTGCTCATATCCAGCGCCTGTCCCGGTGTGGCACTGCGAACATACCCCAGCACACATCCCGACTCAACATAACGGCTCAATTCAGGAAGATTTGTTTCACTCCAAATTGGCAGCGTACTTTTGTAAGTAAAGGGGTCAACCTCTTTTTGGGAATGATACCAACCGATTCCTAAGCCATCAGCATTGACTACACCAGAAGTCATCTCACGAGGTAAATAACTCTGGACAATTAACGAATGTTCAGGTTTATACAAAATCTGATCGAGTTGGATGGGTCGTCCAAGGTAGCCAAGTAATCGGCACATTCTGAAGTATTTCTCCTACATCCTACTAAATCAAAGATTCTAGATACAACTAATGTAAGCTTCTCTAGAGACTTTAAATTTGCCCAAACTTTGATGAGTAAGGTGGGCAATACCCACCTTACATGATATTTAGAAGCCAACACCGTACCCTAAGGCCGGCGTTGGTTCTTTCAGGTAGGTTCTTCTGAGACTTTAACAATCAGTTTTCCCCTCTTGTTGCCATCGAACAGTTTGAGGATTGCTTTGGGTGCATTTTCCAAGCCTTCGACAATTTCTTCAGCATATTTAATTTTTCCCTCTTTAATCCACTGTCCAATGTCCTTTATGGCTTCAGGATAGCGGGGGAAATAATCCAAGATAATAAACCCTTGCACGCGAACGCGCTTCATGAGAATTTGGCTAAAGTTATATGGGCCAGGAACTGGCTCCTTGGCATTATAAGTTGAGATCAGACCGCACAGGGGAATGCGTGCGTGCAGGTTAACCTGGGTGAGTACGGCATCAAGGATGGAACCGCCCACATTATCGAAATATACATCAATTCCATGAGGACAGGCTTGAGCTAACGCACTTTCCAAGTCGGCGGTTTTATAGTTAATGGCGGCATCAAATCCAAGTTCTTCCTGTATCCACCGGCATTTGTCGTCTGAACCAGTGATACCCACGACACGACATCCCTTAATCTTGGCAATTTGTCCCACAATGGAACCAACCGCTCCTGATGCTGCTGACACTACCACAGTTTCCCCAGCTTTAGGCTGTCCTATATCCAGAAGCCCGAAATAGGCGGTGTAACCCGTAGGTCCAAGCGGCCCCAGAAATGTAGCTAGTGGTGCAGGCAAAGGGTTAGGGAGTCGCGACAGGGAAATGCCACTGTCCCCTTGAGCGATCGCATAATCTTGCCAACCCAGCATCCCTGAAACCAAATCCCCCTCTTTAAAGTTGGGATTTTTCGACGCTTCAACCACCCCTAGATTGACGCCACGCATCACTTCTCCGATTTGAACAGGGGGCATATACTGCGGTATATCGCTCATCCAAATGCGATTGGTAGGATCGAGCGAAAGATAGATAGTGCGTACCAGTACCCCACCCTCTTTAGGGTTGGGAATCAATTCTTCCCGGTACTCAAAATTGCTTTCCGTGATTTCGCCAGTAGGACGAGTAGCCAATCGAAATTGTCGATTTATCGAACTGTTCATCGATTCTCCCTGTGCGCGTACACCGATAAACTAGCAGTTGAAGTGAAACTTCGCCTCTCACAATTCACAATCCGAGTAAATCTTCCTCGGATAGCTGGGCTATTTTCATCAAGGCTCTCAAAGTTCCGACCTTTAAATCTTGATTTCGGTGAACAGGAATTGACAGAATTTAGTCTAATTCAGAGCTTTCGTAGATATGATGGCTACCAGTAATTCTTCGCAAGACCCAACCTTTTTGCTCCACAATCTTGCACAGTCGCTTGCCAGAAATAGACTTCATACAGCAATTTCGACAACCTGAGCGGTTGACTCCACCGCATGACGACTGTTAGCAACATCGAGCCAACCTTCAATGACATCCTTCAAATTAGCCATCACCTCCTCCATCGTGTCTCCTTCAGTAATGCAACCGGGAAGAGCAGGAACCTCGGCCCAATAGCCTCCTTCTTCTGCTGCATGAATAATTGCTCTGATTTTCATAGGTCTGTCGAGCTAGTTATCGAGATTATGTTAACAACCCTACCTGCTTCCTCTCAACGGTGACTGCATCAAGGAAAACAGGCTCAATAGATGTCTAACTCTTACTTGTAGCGCAGTTGCAGTAAAAGAGGTTTACTGATTGACTACCCTCAAACTAGAGGAGGCAGAACGCCCGAACTCTTCTGGAGCATATTGTAAGTGAACCTCTGCACCCGGCCACAGGTACGTGCCTGGAGTGACGGAACGGACTAAGTAGTGCAGGTTATAGACTCCTGCTTCCAGATGGTCAGCATAAGCGGTAATGCGATCGCGATATAGTGTTTGGTAGCCAATTTGCCAACTATCTGCCTGGGCCTGGAAGTAAGGCGTGGAAGTTTGGAAACTGGTATCCACCGCCTCAAACCCAGCAGGAAGTGGGTCAGTAATCACAAGATGGTCTACGGGATGGTCGGTGATAATTTCCAAATCAATGTCAAACACCTGTCCAGCTTGAACCGCTAATGGCTCATCAGCCGCATAAAGCCCAATTTTTTTAATGGCTTTTTCCTGATTAGCAGGGTAGATTTCCCGCGTCACCCGCAGTCCATTAAAGCGTCCGGGTTGATTGCCTTGTAGGCGATAGCGATAGGCAATCAGGTAGTGCAACGTACCTTGACCGGATTTTTTCACACTTAAATCGTGCCGTCCTCGTGGTAACTGTGCCATTGGTACATTCAACTCAGTGCTAGGGTTGCGGTACCCGTCAAACTTGGCTGAACCCAGCTTTTTCCCTGCAAGTTGAACTGTAGCGGCAAAGTTAGGGGGTGTGGGTTGAAGTTTACTATACTCCACCAAAGCGGTAAAGGCTTGGGCGTTGTCGTAGCTGGTTTGCCACGTTCCTTCTCGTCGCAGTGCGAGGAGTCCTTGTAATAATCGGTCGATAACTTCCGGCTTGCTTTTTTGGGCAACAAAAAGATGCAAAGCTTGAGCTTGGGCAGTTGTGGGCGAATTGAGCCAACTCCAGCCTTGAGGTAAGTTTACAGTAGCAAAACGCCCTGTTTCATAGATTGTTTCTTGCAACTGATTCGATAATGTTTGAGATTCTTGCTGCCATTCCGGGAATTGGGAGAGGTATCGAGCTAGCTTAATTTGAGCAACTACATCAAATTCATTGCGCTGGGCATAGAGGTCGGCTAAATATTCATTACGCTTTTCTCCAAGTTGGGCCAACGCCATCAGTGCTTCGAGTCGCACTTGATTCTTGCACAGTTGCTCTTTACAAAAATCATATTGACCAGGGTTTGCGAGGATTTTCTTTAAATAAGTACTGACACGAGACAGCATTGCTGAGTCTACGGATAATCCCGCTTCCTTCGCACTGGCAAGACTTTGAGCTGCGTAAGGTGTCACAAAAAGGTCAGAGCGTTTTTGTCCTGGGAACGTGGCAAATCCTCCATCGGGTTGTTGGAGTTTTTGCAATTGTTCTAACGCTTGGGTCGCTTGTTGGGTGGGGTTGAATTGGGTGAAGGTTTGGTTGTAGGTTTTGGAGAGAGTTTGTAGGGACGCTGCGATCGCTAATTGACTCGCTGTTGGTTCTAAAAACGGTAACTCGTACTCCTGCAACACTTCTCGCGCAGGGGCGGTAATTTCTGGAATCAGGGTACTGGCAAGGGAAATGTCTAAACCGCCTGCATCCGGTACAACCTTTTTATCCACATTTACTGGAATCTTCACCTCTTGTTTCCCCCCTTTGTAAGGGGGGTTAGGGGGGATCGTCCCCGTTTCCACCACTTGTTCAGTAATTTCTAACGGTTTCACCTGCAAAGGCAGTTCAAACGCATCCGATGCACCATTTAACTGAGTCACAAATCGAATTTTCCCTTCACCAGCACTTCCTGCGACAAAGGGGAAGCGGTAAGCTTGAGTTCCTGATTTACTTTGAGTTTCCTGATTGAAGAAAAACGGTAAGGGGTAAGGTTGAGTTCCTAATTGACTGTGAATTTGCTGTCTGTCAGTGTTGCTGTCGCCAAACTGGAGGGGGTATTCTCCAGAACCATTTATCACAAGATTGCCATTTTGTCCAGTATTATTTGTAACCGTTAAACCGGCTTCCATGCGATCGCCAGGACGAGCAAATTGAGGTAAAACGGGATTAGAGACTAGGGGTTTTGTAGTAATAAACGTCGCTTCCCCGTTCCCAAAGCGCAAATTCCCATCCGTGGCAACGGCCATGACTCGCCAAGTGGTTAAATCATCCGGTAGTTTAAATGTGACTTGCGCTTTCCCACTAGCATCCGTCACCACTGAGCCATTGTAATAAGCTAAGGCTTTAAAATCGGTACGAACGCGAGTACTCGCTGCCGCCGCAGATAATCCGCCACCATATCCCCAGCCTTTTTCCATCGCTGGAGTCAGGGGTTGTACCACCACATCGGGGCGGTTATCGGAGAAGCGAGTGGAAATGGGTTGCTCTGCATATACTGTTTTTACCAAATCTGGGGGTCGGTAGCCAGTGAGTTGCAACACCGCCTCATTCACCACCATCACGGTAAACTGGCCCTGAATGGGTTGATTTTGATGATTTTTGAGTTCGAGTTGGAGGGTTTGTTCGGCACCGGGTTGCAATGACGCTTGCACCGAGGTGACTTGAGCTTTTAAGTACTTATCCTCCAAACTCGTTTTAAACGGTGCAAATCCAATTCCCACCAAATTGTTCAAACTTCCCGGTTCAACTTGCGATAAAGGCGGGCCTTGACGAACGAGTACTGCCTCGACTGCTGCATTCGGGAGCATTTCGGGAGTAACTTGGAACTGAATCTGCGGTGCTGCACCCTTTACTTTTGTAATGGTTTGATAAATGGTGTTGTGGCGAACGATGGCAAAGTATAACTCCCCTTCGGGATAGGGGGATTGAATTAAGGCAGTAGCGGTTTCACCGGGTTGATAGCTTTCTTTATCGAGTTTGACTTCAATGCGACTGTTGGTATATCGTTCTCCCCAGTTTACCGAGTTCCCCCCAGTTGCCCAAATCTGCAAGTCGGTGGCTGTAATCTCATCTTTAGTATTAGCAAAGTTGGCGCGGATGCGATAGGAACCCGACTCAGGGGGAGTGAGGGAAACTGCTTGAGGACGGTTACTAGAACGGAGTTTTACCGCTTTTACGGTTTTATATTCCACCTGATTGTGAGGGGTTTGGCTGCCTTCAACAATTTGCGTCACATTGCTGTATTTGATTTGTTGCAGTTCGACACGGACTTGTTGCCCTTCCAGTAATTTACCTGTGGGGTTGGTAACAATCACTTGGATGGGGAAAGGTTTGCCTGCATCGGCAACAAAGTTACTTTGTAAACCAATGAGTTTATCACTCGGTAATGCTGTAAATTCTTGGGAATCAGATACCGATAAATTCGAGACATCACTCACTTGCACATCCATTCGGTAACTCATCGGGTAGGGCAAATCTTTGGCTATCGTTACCGTCTCGCTACTCTTCCCGGTTTCATCTAATACCTGATTAGTTTGCAATACATCCGTAGGCACCGCAGGACTTTCTTCCGGCCAAAACCACTGACGCCCAAAGGAAAACTTCTCCCAACCTTTGGGGATAAAGTCGGCTTGCTTACGAGTGACGTAGTATTTAGCTTTCCCTCCTTCTACCGCTGGGCCAAACAGGTAATTACTTTGGGCGTTGGCTGTAACCTTTTGCCCAATGAGAGCATATTCTTTATCTAAGGTGAGATTGACTTTAAAGTTGGGAGGTTTGAACTCAGCGACACGAAATTCCCCTGAAATTGTTGCTCCATTTGTTCCTTTAGCTTGAATGGAATAGTAACCTAGAGGTTGATTAAGTTTAATGGGGAATTCTAGGGAAAATGTGCCAAAGTCATTCGTGGTTTGAGTCCCTAAATCCGTCTTTTTCCCATCGGGACTAATCAGGGCGACTTGATAAAGAGTACCTTTATCCTGCTGGATGATTCCATTTCGTAAATAGTAAGCTTCTCCGGTTAATGAAGCAGTTTCTCCGGGTTGGTATAGCTGTCTATCCGAGAAGATAATGCCTCGTGATTCGGGTTTACCACTCTGCCATCCGGGAGTCAGTTCGTAGTCGTAGATACCGCTATAGTCTAGAGTGCGAGTAAACGCCCAATCTTTGCCTTCACGAGCAACAACTAGTAATTTAGGAGCGTCTGGGAAACCTTGACTTCCTCCTTTAATACACTTTTGTAAATCCTGGCGACTCAACTGCCATGAACCTGTTTCATCCGTTTTACCCGTTGCACAAGGTGTCGGTTGAGAACGGTTTTTTGCTTCCAATTGGGATTCATAAATTTCAACGGTAGCGCCTGTAACAGCAGCGCCATCGGAAAGGTGGTTGACTCGAACTAATCCCGATTCAGGAAACCACTGGGCAAATACTCCTAAATTGGTTAATTGCACCAATCCATAAAACGTCGGTTCGTGCCACTTTTGTTTCCCATTTTCCTGATACTGATTGGTTCGGGCTTGCACTCCATAGGCAAGCATTCCGGTATCTCCACCGAGTTTTTCTCTTAGGGGAATGGTGACTTCAGTTGTCTGATTTCTCTTGCCCGATACTTTAAAACTTGACCATTTATCGGGTGAGGGAAGTAAATCGTTGCTGTTGCCTTTGGGATAGGGGGAATCGGTATAAACTAAATCGGTAGGTTGGACAACTTGATCAGCGGCTTTGTACTGGGATTCGGGTAAATTAACAGTTGTGAGATTGAGTTGTAAGTCTTTACCGGATGGGAAAATATTGAGATTAGAAGGGGCCCAAATGTCTCCGGCTACATCTCCAGTTTCGTACTTGACTGTAACGGGTTTGTCTAAGGTTTGCCCGAATTTATCTTTGAGGTTGGCACCAATCGAAATGGTATAAGTTGTTGTTGGTTCTAATGCCCAAGGGTTGAGATTAACAATTTTCTCTCCGTTATAGGCTTTAACGAGGGGAGGTGCATCCTTTTTTAGTGCGGGTTTAACGGTAATATTTTCAATCGCTGATTCTGGAACAATGCTGTTATTAAAGACTAACTGAGCACCGCCTTTAATAAAGCGTCCGTAGACTCCTCCGGCATCGGGTTTTCCGAAAAACTGGAGATTTTGAAAGGCTAAGGGGGTGTAGGTGGTAACTTGACTGACAAAGGGGGTTTGGGTTGGGAGATTGCCCCTTGCAGGCCGTAAACCTGGGGAAAATTCTAAGCGGTAATGGGTTGCTTTTTTTAGCGATCGCCTAGGGGTTAGGATATAGTTCCAGGGACGTGTGGCAGGGTCAAATTTCTCCTGGGGTTGGTCGGAGTTGGGTTGTGTTTTCTCTTCATCCAGTGCAACTTTAAGGGATACTGTCTCCTGCTTGCCGTCTGGAATCAGGGCTACGTGTTCTTGGAGTGCGCCTAAATCCAGTTCCACGTTTGAGGTGACTTTGAGGGTGGGATTGATATCAAAGGGTTCAACTTGTTGCTCTTGAGCGTTAGCAGTGGCAATTTTTCCGGGTAAATTCGTCAGTTGAATGGCTTCGGTTGCAAACGTCCAAGCTAAATCTTGGTCTAAACGATGATTATTAAGGTCGCTTAATCCTGCTTTCAGAGTAACTTTTATTCGAGTGGCTTTCGGCAGTGCTTCATCCGCTTGGAATCCCACCATCCGAGGGGTTAAAAAGCGAAAGTGGCCGGGTAGAGGGGGGATAACCTCAAATTTTTTCAAAAGGTTCTGTCTATCGGGACTATCCAGACTCTCTATTGGAATTAGGGGTTCTTTAAACCGGATACGGATTTGAGCAAGAGGTTCGGCGTTGCCTGTGGGGCTGATTTGCTCAATCCAATCGGGCCGTTGAGGCAGAGGAAGAGGGGAAACGGCGGGGAGTGGTTGGATTCTTGAGGTGATATTCACCCAGTCACACCCTGCTACACCCAGGATAAGGGTGAGGACAAGCAGGAACTGCATCCATCGCTTGATAAATTTGCTGATAATGTGCATAGCCGTTTCTCCCTTTAGCCTCTTCATCAAATGGCTGATGCTGACTGATTGAGTAAAAAAGCTTCTACAGTTCCTACGGGGTCGATTTCCGGAGAGGTGAATAAATTGTTACTGTGAGATGTCAGAGGTTCAGATGCCCGACTTCTCGAAGAAGTCGGGCATCTAGAGTCAAAGTGAATATTTCTTTGGTTAGCTGATAATTAAGGCCCAAGTGAGATAACACATTACTAGAGCACCGATTCAGGATTAAAAACCTAACCCTCAGCCCTCTTCTCACCCGCTTATTCCCTCCGAAACGGGTGGAGGGCAACCACTCTTGGATTGCCCCTACCGCTAATCAACTGGGGTGTCTGTTTTGTGCAGACATTCCGACTATCAATCCGACAATTTCCCAAAACTCTTTTAGTTAATGGTTTACCCTTATGTCTGACTCTAACTCCTCTTGCTCAATACCTGGTTCTACCCAAGATTACTCCCAATTCTCAGCGTTAGCTTTGCAAGCGCAATCAGAACTCGATCATCTACGTCATCTCTTGACCGACACTGATACTATCAGTCCTGAAGCTGATGCTTCGTTGCGAGAACGCTTTTTAAGCTTGCAATGTATTTGTAACCGTGCGCTGGGGTTAGTACCAGAACAGAATGAAAAGAACGAAGAGTTGCAAGCCCAGGTAGAAGATACTGATTGTTCTATCAGTTTGCAGGGTACAGTGAATCCTGATCACATAGAAATTAATACGGATGGAAGTTTCTCTATGGGGATTACTGATAGCAATATGAGGATGTTGCTGCGAACTGAGAGTATCTTTAGGGTGAAGGTACAGCAACTTCAAGTGAGTGGAGAGATTATTAACATTTAGCTTTGCGGTTAGAAAAATACCGTTGGCGAATTGATGTGGGGTCATAATCTGTAGGGTGTTAGCCAACAGGGCGAAGCATTCGGGTATAAAATTCTTAGTCGAGTAGCAAAATTGATCGCCCCAATGCTTCGCCCCTACATAGACCATGTTTTACTTACTCGGAAATGGGTAGAGTTCTGGTGCTTCAAGTTTCAATCCCTGATAGGGATTCATATCGATATCGAGATCCAGTAATTTTTCCTCTGTATCGATCGTTAGTGTTTCAATCCCTGATAGGGATTCATATCGATATCGAGAATTGTTCTTCTTTTGCCCTCTTTTTTACTGGTCACTTATTTCTGCCAACCGAGTCTAGGTCACTTGACATCTGGGCTGATGCCTTAACTTGACACCTATGGCAGGATGCCTACCCTTATATACCTCATCAAAATGAAATGTGCTGTATGCTTAAGACCACTTGGGAATAACACCAGCTTCCCAACAAGCTCTAGAATCTCCAAGTAACCCAATCATGGGTGTCCAGAACTTATCGTTTTCTTGGTTAATATCCTTACCGACATTCCAAACAGTATCTAGCTCTGTTAGTAGTCCGCTAAAGTTAGACTCAAGAGTTTGCAACTTTTGTTGCTGTGCTGTTTGATTTTGCGGGTCATTGTTAGTAGTAAATACCTGTGGTAATCCTTGGTTTTTGATATCCAGTAGTCGTTCATAGTGAGAGTATTCATTTAGCTCCTGGCTATCATCTGGATCATTTTCTAATCGGTATTTTGAGGGTATAGAATATTTACCTAATTCAGTTGTAGTGCCTTCACCCTGGAGGCTAATTGTCTTGACAATATCTTCTGCGTCTTCAAATTTAGTAACTAACTGTTGAAAACCCTCACTACTCCAAGCGGCTTGTTGGTTGTTGGTTGTCCAAGAGAAATTTTCTTGACCTACATATCTAATTCCCGCGATTAATGCGTCATACATTTCTCCAATGGTGTCATAGGGATAGCGTGGGGTTTGATGGTATTGCAAATTCCATCTAGCTTCTAAACTATCTTCAATCCGGTCAAGGACTTGCCGATTTCCTATTTCGGGATGACGATGTTGTTCTAAACCATTGGGAGTTTCTATATCTAACATCAGGTCGAGGATGGTTGCATTAAAAGCATCTAAGTTGGCATTGATCAGTTTATAATGTCCAGTATCAGGGTTATGTGGTCTTAAATAGGGAATAGGAGTGCCATCATATTTTGGTGCTGGAAATTCTGGTTTTGTATCAAGTGCTAAACAAAGATTAGCAGCTAGTTGTAAATGCAGCATCTCTTCAATGCAGATACTTAAAAGAGATTGGTAAGCATTGTTTTTTATATCTACAATTGAGGTGAGTGCAGTTAGATAAAAAGGCAATGTGTAAAGTTCTACCTTAACAGCTGTTTGGGCATGGTTTTGGACAAGTTCTTTAGTCCATTTTCTATCAATTATCATGGAATTTTTGTAATCTGGTAAACTTTATCTCCCATTATCCCATTAGAAATAGAGCGGGGCTACCCTAATCAATGGGAAACGCGGTAAAGTTTTGTAATTTCTTAACTAACACACGGTATAACCCTTATATAGCAAGGCTTTTAGCCAAACAAGAAAAATGTGTTTGTTTCATTCGTTGCGAGGGGATTTAATACTCTTGACTTTTGACTTCCCCTCTTGGGGCGCTCCTAGGAGGTGTAGATATAGCGAAGCTGTCACTAGGGGCAGCTATAAATGACTTTCAGACTATAAGATTCTCAAAACTACTAACACTAGTATTTTAAAACTCATTTACCCTAATTAGTCCCCCTCCGTCTAAGCTAATTTCTCCTCCAGCCAGTACTAGGGTAGTTCCTCGGATTTTTGCTTCTCCTGGTGGTGAGAAGTACACTGTTACATCTATTTCCTTATCTATTTTTAGGTCTATTTCTGGTCTTACCTTTAAACGAGAATTATTGACGCGAATTGCCCCTAGATTATCTCTAAATCTCAGACCCATAGGGATATTTACAAGGCAAACCGCATCTCATCAATCACAGCCAATATCAAAAACGTCTTCCCAACGAGCGCGAATTAAAACAGTGGTTTGCCAATCCAACCAACGGAATTGGAACGCTGGTGGTCGGCTCCTCAGTCACCAGATCGTTTCAATCCCTGATAAGGATTCATATTGATATCGAGTCCCAAAAACCGGGACGCCTGGAGGGGAAAGATTCGTTTCAATCCCTGATAGGGATTCATATTGATATCGAGGACACACTGCCGTAGGGATAGCGGGGGTGTAAACTGTTTCAATCCCTGATAGGGATTCATATTGATATCGAGCGGGAAATCCCCTCTGTTAATCCCCATCTGACTTGTTTCAATCCCTGATAGGGATTCATATTGATATCGAGAGTGGCGTCATCCCCATTTCCACGCCCCCTTTAGTTTCAATCCCTGATAGGGATTCATATTGATATCGAGGTGATGGAACCTGCGATCGCTTTACCCTACAGCTACCAAGTTTCAATCCCTGATAGGGATTCATATTGATATCGAGCCTGTTTATTGGCTCCACCATGAGCTACCTGTGCCTTGTTTCAATCCCTGATAGGGATTCATATTGATATCGAGTATCAAACTCTAGTCAAGCAACTTGATGAAGCCAGAAGTTTCAATCCCTGATAGGGATTCATATTGATATCGAGTTGAATTATTGGCTACCAATTCAGTTTTTTAGGTGTTTCAATCCCTGATAGGGATTCATATTGATATCGAGTACATATACCGTTCACTTTTTAAAAAGTGGATAGAAACGTTTCAATCCCTGATAGGGATTCATATTGATATCGAGTCATTCCCTACGGGGCGTCTCTACCCGCGATTGGTTTCAATCCCTGATAGGGATTCATATTGATATCGAGCTGTTTTCAAGCGTTCCAGCGCTTAGGCTCAGAGTTTCAATCCCTGATAGGGATTCATATTGATATCGAGAGCAGGCTTCCGAATCCTTTACTGTATGAAGTTTTCAAGGTTCAATTTCGACAACCTCCATTAAATATACCATTTCAGCCCTTGGTTCGCGCAAGAGGAGAAAAAAAAATCAGCGAAAACCTAGATTCAGCAAGCTTTTCAGCGTTGGTGACAACCTCAATTTGGAGTAATTGCCCTCAAAATCTTATCCAGCAAGGGATACAGCCGTGAAGTTGAGTTAGTTCTGAAAAACACCTACCGATTGTCGAAAAAGGTCAAATCACGACACCCTCCACTCCATTCTTCCCTATACCAGTACTGAAGCACAACTCCAAGCTACCTAGCCGTGAGAGGATATTCCTGATCGCAATTAATCAGGGTTAGGGTATGGTCAAATTATCCAGAAGTTGGCGTTCGTTGGTACTCAGAAGCACTGTCACCCTTGTTTTTGCGATCGCACTTACAGGACTTCAATTATTGCTCAGTATGACACTCTGGGTATTACCTGCCACAGCCGAAGTTACACGCTACTTTGAAGGTAACTCAGCTAATGTCAATCACCTCGGAGGCCCGGTGCTAGATTTAGGTGGAGGTGGCCCGGATGTAGACGAAGCTATCCAATGGATGATAGACCAAGTTCGAGGTTGTACAGACTGTGCCAATAAAATTGATGTTGTCGTCGTTCGCGCTTCCGGTGGAGCGGGTTACAATGCTCCCATTGCGGCGATGAACGGCGTAGACTCGGTGGAAACGCTGGTGATTCCCAGTCGGGAGGATGCAAATCGTGCCGATGTTGCTGACACCATCCGCAATGCTGAAGTCCTCTTCTTTGCAGGTGGTGACCAGTGCCTATATACCCGAAACTTTAAAGGAACGGGAGTGGAAACGGCAATAGAAGCTGTTTATGCCAAAGGAGGCGGTATTGGTGGAACCAGCGCAGGCACGATGATTCAAAGTGATGTCGTTTACAACGCTTGTTCCGACACCGTTGAGTCTGAGGAAGCACTCGAAGACCCGTATGAAGATATCCTGTTTACTTACGACTTATTTAAGTGGCCCAATCTGCAAGGCACCATTGCAGACACGCACTTTGAAAAACGCGATCGCATGGGTCGTACAATGACCTTTATTGCCCGTCAGATTAGGGATGGGATAGCGGATAATGTAGTTGCGATCGCAGTGAATGAAGAGACATCAGTCGTTATAGATCAAAAGGGTCTAGCACGGGTGATGGGCAAAGGCCCAGCTTACTTTGTCCTCGGTGATCATATGCCAGAAGTCTGCGAACCTCAAACCCCTCTCACCTTTTCCAACTATAAGATTTGGCGAGTGAAGAGTGGCGACACATTCAACCTGAAAAATAGACCGCAAACGGGTTACTATCTCAAGAGCGTTACCAACGGGAAGATTGACTCAAATCCCTATTGAATCTAATGGGGCGTATAAAACAAATCGGGAGCATCCCAATTATGTAAATAAACCGAAGCTGGGGGAGAGAAGAACCCTTGTCCACAGGACTGTCACTGAAGCGATTAGTGATAAAAAGGTTGTAGCTTCAAAACGTTAGGTTTCCTCGGTCAACTCAACTTACAAGCGGCTGTTTCCTTCAGTAATTGCCGCTTCAAACTCTTCCAATGCCTGTACAGTTCCCACCTGCCAAGCTCGTTCCACTGTAACAGGAATAATTTGAGTCAGAGGAATATCGGGAAAAGTCGGACTGGTATCAGTCTTTATGTAGTGCTCATCTTGGAGCAAATACACAGTGAGTTTACCGCTATCATATATCCACAGTTCTGGAACTGCGATCGCTTGATACGCATCGAGAGTGTTTTTAGAGGTAACATCTGTCTCAATGGCTAAATCAGGAGGAGGGTCATCAGGTTCAAGTCTGCGTCGGCCAATCATTCGCTGGTAATTCTGGATGTAAAAGCAAGCATCCGGTTCTACCCCTGCTGTATTTTTCTGCTTGAAGGTGGTTGAACCAAAGGGTTCATATCTTCTCCCCGCTTTCTTTAACAAGATTTTGACAATATCTGATATCAAATCTTTGGGCTTTTCGTGCTCCGGTAGAGGAACCATGATTTCCAAGGTGTTGTTGCTGTAGGCAACTCGTGCAGAGCGATTTTCTCCTAGTTCTTGCAAAATTAGCTCAAATTCCTCCCAACTCACATTCGGAATTGTCACTGCACTACCGGGAGCAAACCGCATCTGGCTAACGGGTTTAACGATGGGAGATACGGCTGTCATAACGTTTAGACGAGAAGGTGCATTAAATTTTGTCGTAACTTTATAAGATCGAGAATTACAGCAGAAATAGAGGCAAACTCTACTCTTTCCAGAGCCTGCAAGAAAAAATATTTGACGGGTCGGTCGATTCTGTGCTTAGTGTACCTGAAAAATTATGCGATCGCTCATTGCATGGCTTGTAGGGAAAATCTTGATCGCAGCTCCCAACGGCGAATCGCCACATCGAATCCGTTTAAATGATACATAAACGATAAGGGCACGGCATTGCCGTGCCCCTACACAATATACAGTCAAGCGGTTTTTGGCTCATTGCTTCTTAGAAAAAAGACACCGCTGAAATCTCACTCACCATTTTCATCCGTCCTCGGTGCAAGGCATGAAGGAGTCTGTCAATAGACTCTCTTTCTTCATCGGAGAGTTTTTCTTCTAAAAATGCTGCCATTAAGCCATATCGATCAGCCAGTGTAATCTTGCCAGAGTAACTAGCTTGAGCAAATAAATCGGATATTGCACCCGGTAGTAGACGCAGTTGTGTTCCCATCAGATCCGAGAGAGGGCAGCATTTCCTACCATAATCATTTATTTTCTCTGGTTAGGGGATAGGGGTCAGACCCCATATTTGCAAGGCAAGGGAACGGGAAACGGGGGACAGCCACGCCAGTAGGGTGAGCTAGTGTAACGTAACGCACCTCTAATACTTGTAGCCAAATTAACTGATTTTTAATTTTAAAAAGGTTATAAAAGTTGTTTTTACACCCTGTTTTTAATTGCTTTCTACCTTCTTTAGACTAACTCTTTTTAATCAATTTTTAGGACTCAATAGTTAGTTTTTCATACAACCTAATATCCGCCCATTAAGCCTAAAACAGTCATCAGCGAGTTTTTAGAGGCGAAAATGAGTACCAAAGAACAAATCAGCCTAATGATCAGGGGGGATGCCAACAACAATAAAATCGGCACTCTGAACATTGCCCCTCGCAGTAAAGACAGCAATCATCTGCAACGCCGTCAGCAGCAGAGAGCAATTAACGAAGCTTACATTAAAATCTGTCTCCTATACGGGCACAAGCACCATCACAAAGGAGCGTTAATTTTCACCCTCAATGACCGGATATTGCTACGCACACCCTACGCTCAGTTTACAGATGTCCTCAGAGGACTGCGTGTCGTTTGTCTGAATGGACTCCCCAATCCTCAAATTCTCACCGTTTACTGGCATAAGGAAACCAAACGCCGAGTTCGTAAATAAGGGTATTTACATAAGACACAAGAAAAACACCTTATTTCTTATAATTAGAACTAGTTTCAGTAAATCCTCCTACTTCAGATAAAACATACAACGGCCGACCCTTCACTTCCTCATAAATACGCCCCACATATTCACCCAAAATACCAATACTCACCAACTGCACAGCACCGAGAAAGAACATGGCAATCATAATCGTCGCCAAGCCAGTTAAAGGGGAATCGGGGGAGACAATACGCCAGTAAAGAACGAGTACTGCCATGAGAACAGAAATTGCCGCTGCTACTAAGCCCAGGTAAGTTGAGAGGCGTAACGGGACTCTAGAAAAGGAAACCAGTCCATTTGCTGCCAGGGATAGGGACTTGCGAAACGTGTACTTCACGTCACCTGCAAAGCGAGGGTCCCGTTCAAACAAAACAGAAGTCTGCTGTAAACCCACCCAGGAACGCAAACCTCGAATGTAGCGGTTGCGTTCTGGCATGGAATTGAGGACATCCACCACTTTTCGATCCATTAAACAAAAGTCGCCTGCATCTAGAGGAATGTCGATATCTGCCAGACGCCGCAAAATTCGATAAAACACATAAGCCGGGAGACGCTTGAACAAACTTTCTTTCTTGCGTTGGGTGCGTTGGGCATAGACAACTTGATACCCTTGTCTCCACGTTTCTACAAGAACTGGAATTAACTCCGGCGGGTCTTGTAAATCAGCATCCATAACCACAATCACTTGACCGCGCACAAAATTTAGACCGGCAGTGACAGCGACTTGATGCCCGAAGTTACGGGCGAAACTGATGTAGCAAAAGCGGGAATCTTGTTCATGAAGGTCGCGCAAAAGGGAAAGAGTGCGATCGCGACTACCATCATTTACTAAAATGACTTCCACCGCTCCCCCCAACGCATCCATCACCGCACTCAATCGTCGGTACAGTTCTGGGATAGTCGTTTCCTCGTTATAGACAGGAATAACTAGGGAATACTTGGGGGCACAGTTCATTTATCCTCAAAATTGTGTTGGGTAACTAAAAATGAGTAATTTAGCCGATAGTACTGAATGATTACTCCCTAATAAATAGCATCTCATCGAGTCCATTAATTAGAAAGTAGATAGATGATCGTAAAAATCAATTGCTTTATCTTAAGTCTACTTTTTATCTGTAAATATCCTACCCATCCAATATAAGTTCCTTTTCACTCCCGCAATCACCCCTACGCCACCCAGTACCAACAAGCAAAGTGAATAGCAAAGCGTGCGAGCCATATCGCGAACAAGACCATCGTTAGGTATCCCCAACGGGGATAGCGGGCCAATAACAGGCCGAGTGCCAGTGATATCGACACAATCCCGTAAACATAGCGACTGACGGAACTGAGAGAGCCAGTGGTTTGGATTATCGCTATTGAGCAAAAGCCATAGACCATGGCAACAAAGGGGAGCTTGGTGCGGAAGTACCATAATAAATAGCCCCCACCAAAGAACGCAATCACTCGCGTCAAATTTTCTTCGTCCAGTTTTAAAGCCTTTTTGATAATCTTGTCCCAAGTCGGATGCTGCCAATCCCATGCCTGCTGTACGTGAACGAATGCTAACGGGTCTCCAAAACGAATCGCGCAGTACAAACTAAATAAAAGCAATCCGCCAATGGTAGCGATACCGACCGCGTAGGCAATAGGTGGTCTCTGTTCTTTCCAAGCCGTAAGGAAAAAGCTGGGTAAGAGCGCTATCCCCATTGTCCGAGTCGCCGTTGCTAATGCCCCCCACATAGCCGCCTTAGCATACTGACTGTTGTCGAAGGCTCGCATAGCTGCTGTAGTGACCAACAGAAACAATCCTTCGGTGTAAATAACAGTTCCATATAGGGAAAGCGGACACCAAGCCAGCACCGCCGTTGTCCATCTTGCAACATTAGCGTCATAGCGTTCTAGAACCCAACGGTATAACAGCAGCAGCGCCCCCAGAAAGGCTAGATTATTCACCAGTGTGCCTGCTACGTCAAACGGTAAGCCGAGAGCCATCACCCCACGAATGACTAAGGGAAAGATGGGAAAGAATGCGATCGCATGGAATTTTCCATCATTGAGATACTCGTAACCTGAAGTCACAATCTTTCTGTACCAAGCCCCGTCCCAATGAGAGAACAATGCCCAACTGCTTTGGGGTACAAAACCGGGAAGAAAATCTAGGGGTAACGGGTCGGTATGCCTGACCGGTGAGATGGGGTGTAAGGGAGCGATGAGTTGCATGGCAACGACGATTACCAGCCGACTCAGGAGCCACATGGCAATGACGAAAGCCAATCCCGCTATCCAATTTGGAGTCTTACTTCTGACCTCTAAACCATCAGTTGCCCTCGGATCTATGGGTGTCATCGTTAAGGAAGTGAGATGTTTGAGAGCCAGCTGGGTGGCAAACTTGGGAAAGATTTTAACTCTCTAACATCATCAAAACATACAGTGAAAGAAAATATGCGTTAACGGCCCAACTTATTGGGAATGTCATCGCAGCCACCGGGAATTGTCCTTCGAGAGCGCTCACCGCACCAGGCACAGCAGTATTGGCGCTGTTCTTCATCCATTCGCAAAACGCCTGTAAAGTTGACATTTTCCACTACAGCACCCGCGTAAAGCCCAGTCTCGTAGTTAGGGCGTCTTATCCGACTGCGAGGACTGGCGGTTTCTATTGACCCATAGAATAGGCGGACTCCCCTCAAGTCTGCACCGGAAAGGTTGGCTTCAAACAAAATTGTTCGCGCTAAGTTTGCTCCTACCATGTCACAACGGCTGAGATTGGCTCTGACCATATTGGCATCACTGAGTTCCGTCCAGCGCAAATCGGTTCCGGAAAGGTCTGCTCCAGCTAACATCACGCCCAAGTCAATCACGCGCACGCCTTCGTCGCGGTCTTCTAAGTAACCACCATTACCATCAAGCATAGGACGACCCAAGTGGCGATCGCGTTTTAGGGGGGTTAGCAACCGAGATTGGGATAAAAACCGCAGAACTTTCGCTTTCCCAAACGCATCGACACTGCCGAGAATTGCAGCAGTTCGTCCTTCTGAAAAGGCACGTTCCTGAGGCCAGTCTTCTAGCAACCCTTCGCTATCTAATGCCAAGTCAGAGACACCTTGAAAGTAAGCGTCAATGGTTTGCTGCTGGGTAATGATATTTTGCTGGATAGTTAGGTCTTTAGAGATAACGTACTGTCGCCAAGCAATGTATACCGCCAGGACGGCAATCAAAATTTGCCCTAAAGCACCGAACCATTCTGCAATAGAACCAATGGAGTCGGAGTCGATGCTTCTGAGTACCTCATCAAAGCGTCGAGTAACACCCGTTAGGGTAGCTAAACCCGCAAGGGCAGCGATTACTCCGAAGACAGCCACTAGTTGCAACCGCTGTTCTGGTTCTAGGGCTTGATTCAACCATCGCGTTAAGGGGGGCCAAATAACGGGTATCGATACCGCTAAAGTGACAATGGCTCCCGATATCCCTACCCAGAAGTTACCAATCGTCAATCCTAACAGCAAGATTGCGATCGCTAAGAAGATAACCCAGGGAAACAAGGGTTGAGTCGCTTGGTAAATCACACTCTGCTGATTGTGGCGTTGGGGTAGCGGCAGAGTAGACAGGTGAATCTCCCGTTGATTGGGCGTCGTGGCTAGTGGAGATTTTCCCTCAGTCGCGGTATCGGGAGTGGCACCATTGCCACTGTTTGGACTATCTGTAGGTGAACTGAACGGCGGACGATTTGGCTGGTTGGTCATTGTGTTCCAAGACAAGTAGGCAGTGCTCAATGCCTTTCCATATATATACTTAAAAGATTTTAACGAAGTGACGATTTAGACAAGGTGGCTGATCAGGGCTTGTAATCCTTTCTGGACACAGCTTTTGAGAGTTTTGTCAATAAAATTTAAAACAAATTTTGTTAAGGATGCGATCGCTTCTCAACATTTTTGTGCATTTAGGTAAAAACAAATATCTCTGTTGTGAAATTATTCGGCTCTCGAAAGGCGATCGCTAAAATTTGCGATCGCTGTAACCCTTAAGACTCATCGTAGTACCAGAAGTGCCTTAAAATTTGATAATTCTACTCAGAGGAATAATTAAATGGAAGTTCGACAATACGAATTTAGCAGCTCTCAAAACCAACTGATCAAGCAACTGGCTGATAAAATGCGTTTTGTTAGCTACTTCCTGATCAGCGTAGGAGTTCTGAATGCAATTATTGGGATTATCGGGTTATTCTCGACAGCACTCAGGGGCAGTTTTGGTGAGATCATTACTGGCATTCTGCTAAGTCTCCTGGGTTTTTGGACAAACAAGGCTTCTATTTCTTTTAAAAGAATTGTCAACACCCAAGGGAGTGATATTGAGAATCTCATGGGAGCCTTGAGTGAGTTGAGAAAGCTTTATACACTTCAGTACTGGCTTTTAATCATAACGCTGATTTTTATAGTGATTGGGATTGTGCTGGCGATTGCGCTACCCATCATACTGGGAGTAGGACGGTAATCTCGCTAAGAGCAAGAATCTTCAGCTAAAATAGGGAGCGGGCAAAAGTGTTGACCCTTAAAAATACGATTCGCAAAAGCGATCGCCAATGAAAAAACTCTTAGTTACAGGTGCCAGTGGTTTTTTAGGATGGAACCTTTGCCAGGTAGCCAAGCAAGAATGGGACATTTATGGCACCTCATTTTCACATTCGTTAGAGATTCCTAGTGTAACGATTCTGAATGTTGACTTAAGAGATTTTCAGGAGCTTAAGCGCATTTTCCGCGACATTAAACCCGCCGCAGTGATTCATACTGCGGCGCAATCCAGTCCCAATTTTTGTCAAGAGCATCCTGAAGAATCTCATTTAATAAATGTCACCGCTTCCTGTAATATTGCAGGGCTTTGTGCGGATGATGCGATTCCTTGCGCCTTTACCTCAACTGACTTAGTTTTCAATGGTTTAAATGCCCCTTATCGGGAAACAGATTCCGTATCTCCTGTAAGTTTGTACGGTGAGCAAAAAGTGATGGCGGAGGACGGGATGCTAGAACGTTATCCCAAAACCGCTGTTTGCCGGATGCCGTTAATGTTTGGTATCGCTGCACCTCCTGCTAAAAGCTTTATGCAGCCTTTTATTCAAACATTAAGAGAGGGAAAAGAGCTGCGTTTATTTACGGATGAATTTCGGACTCCAGCGAGTGGAGAAACGGCAGCAAAAGGACTTTTGTTAGCATTGGAAAAGGTGAATGGATGCATTCATTTAGGTGGGAAAGAGCGGGTATCGCGTTATGATTTTGGTCGATTATTAGTAGAGGTGTTGGAACTGCCTAAAGAAGGGCTTAAAGGTTGCCAGCAAAAAGAGGTACAAATGGCAGCACCTAGACCCCCGGATGTTTCTTTGGATAGTTCCAAGGCGTTTGTTTTAGGGTATTCGCCGTTATCATTGCGGGAGGAATTAGAGATGTTAAAGGGCAAGGTTTGAGATTGTATTAATGATGAATTGTAGGGGCGGGTTTAGGGATATGGCTTGTGCTATCAACAACAATATTTATACAAAACCCGCCCTTCTAAAAAATGGGTTGGGTGAGGGTGGGTTTTGAGACAGAGCATATCGTTATCCGACAATTTTTTTTGCTGAACCCGCCCCTACAAAGATGAAAAAAACGATATTGTTGGAGAAATTATTGATTTAAATCGATAAAAGAATGCACGTTCATTAAGAAATCTGATTGAGATTGAATTGCTGATACAGCCAATGGCGAAAGCTGGAATGATACAGGCGGTAATAGGTTTCTCCTTCGATTTGCTGTTGTTGTAAGAACTCAATCCAGTTTTCTAGTACTGCCTCTACCTCATATTCATCCTCATCAATTGTTTCGGCAATGAATTCTGCTGAGATTTCCTGCTGTTTAAGGAGGGGATTGATGGAGGGTTGGGGGGTGGCAAGACAACGCAACACTCCCAATTCAACGGAAGACAAACTTTCGCCTGTCATGCGCTGCAAGTGGCTTTGGTAATATGCTTCTAAACCTGAGGGAAGCTGATTGATTGGGAAGGATTTGGAGGAAAAGTCCTGAGCGATCGCAGGTAAAATCTGGCTCAGGTACATGAAGTTGTTCTCGCTTTGAGCGGTTAGCTGTTGGATTAACCTCTCCTTCAACTCCTTTAGATCCCCCCCAACCCCCCTTTTTAAGGGGGGAGAAATAGAAGAGTTTTGCTCTGTTTCCCCTGACTCCTGACTCCTGACTCCTGGCTCCCTTAACCATTGTTGGATATACGCCTGCACATCGTCCCGGTTTTGTTGGGGGTAGTCTTCTAGATTGAGTACCTGAGACGGTGCTTCGATTAATAAACGCGATCGCTCCCTCACAAAAGGTCGGCGGGTGAGGAGAAAATAGACTTTTGCTGGGAGATATCGGGGAAGATAGAACAGATTTGAGCTAGCAGGTTGGCTATTGGGAGCGATCGCATCTAGAGCATCAATAGCAATGATCAGGCGTTGATGGGGTTCTAGGTTGTCGCTAATTTTCTGAAGCAGAAGGGAAAGAAACCAACTCCCCTCCGTCGCGTTATCGGGTAAGGATGTGTCGGAGAAATCCTTTGTGGTTACCCTCAAATAATCAATTAGTTGATTGCAGATAGTAACAAGAAATTCGTCAGCGCGATTTTTGCCCTCAATTTGGGCGTTGTAATAGATGACGTGGGGATGTTCGGTGACGTATTTGGCGAGGATGGCACTTTTGCCGCTACCGGGTGCGCCGATGAGGGTGAAGTAACCGCGATCGTATTTGTGGAGAAAGTCGTGGATGGTGGTGAAGATGAAGGGGCGATCGACAAAGTTTTCGCTCTTTTCTCGAATGAGTTGCTGAAACTTTGGTGGATGTCCTCTGGTGTTGGTTACGCTTGGGAGTCTAGGTGTTGAATTCATGGGTGTTTTCCCACGGCGAGGAAACAGAGAATTGAGAATAATGGAGACAGCGATGAGGAAACAACAATGCTAACTTCCACTCTTGTCAAAGACAATTTTTCACTAGAAGATTTTATGGCGAATCCTCCTGATCATATGGAGTGGGTGGATGGTCAACTCGTAGAGAAAAATGGCATGACACTCAGGCATGGTGAAATTCAATTAAGGCTTGGTCGTTACTGGGGGGATTATAAAGAGTCCAGTGGACAAGGTGGAAAAGTTTATACCGATGTGCCTTGCCGAACTAATAAGCAGGGGCGTTCTCCTGATGTTGCATATCTTACTGCTGAACTGGTAGCACAGTTTGGTAATGCTGCTACTTTGCCCCAGAGTTTTCCTTTGAGTGCGGAGATTGTTTCTCCTACAGATATCGCTGAGGATGTATTGCTAAAAGCGCAGGAATATTTGGAGTCTGGGGGTGAAGAGGTTTGGTTGGTGTTTCCTGAGAGTCGATGGGTGATGGTCATAACTGAAAATCAGGGGTTGATGTTTACATCGGGTCAAGTGGTTAGTACGCAAAAAGTTTTAAAAGGTTTTAGTGTGCCAGTGGATGATTTGTTGGCTTAAGAATCAGAAAATAATTGAGAAATTAAGCAAAATTGGAGGTGACGATGTCTGTACAATTACTAAGACGGAAATTCACAGTTGAGCAGTACCACAAAATGGTTGATTCGGGTATTCTATCTGAGAATGACCGGGTAGAACTAATAAGAGGCGAGATAGTTGAGATGTCACCCATTGGTACGCGACATGCTGCTTGTGTGAGGCGCTTAAACAATTTCCTATCTGAAAGATTAAGGGAACGCGCTCTGGTTGATACCCAAAATCCGGTGGAATTGGATGATACCTCTGAACCTCAGCCAGATGTAGCATTACTACGACTCCGTGCAGATTTCTACGAGACAGCACATCCTCAACCAGAAGATATTTTTTTGATTGTAGAAGTTGCAGATACGACTGTTCAATATGACCGACAGGTGAAAATTCCTCTCTACGCTGAAGATAATATTGCTGAAGTTTGGTTAGTGGATATCAATGAGCAATATGTTGAAGTGTATCGAGAACCTGCATCTGATGGATATCAGAATATTCAGAAGTTTGAGCGGGGTCAAACGTTATCGATATTGGCGTTTGGTGATGTAAATATTACTGTTAATGAGGTGTTGGGACAGTAAGGAAAATATTTGCGATCGACAAAGTTCTCGCTTTTTTCTGTAATGATTTGCTGAAACTCTGGGGGATGTCCTCTGGTATTGGTTGGGGTTTGCGATCGAAGTGGGGTATTCATGGCAATGCCTCCATCCCTTCGAGCCGCAAGAAATGCACCCGTCCTGAACGCTCCCCTGCCACAAGGGTTACGCCATCCGGTGCAACCGCACAGCAACTTAGCGGATACTCTCCAGTAAAACTAGCAATGACTTCTCCCGTTTCTAAATCCCACAGTTTGAGAGTGTTGTCGTCTGAAGCGGAAATCGCCTGTTTGCTATCACCAGTGACAGCTACTGCATTTACCCAGTCGCTATGACCCTTGAGGGAGAATAGTTCCTCACCCGTTTCCAGATTCCACACTTTGAGGGTGGTGTCAAATGAACCGGAGATTGCTCGTTTGCCATCTGCGGTGACGGCTACTGCATTTACCGA